>JASLFR010000114.1 GCA_030150565.1 Cardiobacteriales bacterium
GCATTTCGCTGTATCGATATGGAGAGCGCTTACAATTCGATTCATTGGCAGAGTCTAATTTTGATTGTAGGGATGTTCCCTTTTGCGATTGCGCTACAAAATACGGGGGGAATCGATCTTGCGGTGCAAGGGCTTCTCTCAATTTTGGGGGATTCATCACCACGATTAATTATGATGGCGCTTTTTGCTCTAACGGCAACGATTGGTCTTGTGATCTCAAATACCGCAACGGCGGTTCTATTAGCCCCTATTGCGATTAATGTAGCGGAGCAGGTTGGAGTCTCCCCCTATCCGTTAGCGCTTGCGGTGGCGACAGCGGCATCAGCTGCGTTTATGACGCCCGTTTCATCCCCTGTAAATACGCTTGTTGTCGCACCTGGAGGGTATAGCTTCTTCGACTTTGTTCGCATCGGGGTTCCTTTTACCTTTATTGTGATGCTGTTAGCGATCTTTATTATTCCACTCTTTTTCCCTTTCTAGAGAGAGAGGAGAATATCTAGAGAAGAGAAAAGCGCCTTCATTTGGAGGCGCTTTTTTTAATCGTTAAATTTTTGTTAGATCACCAGCTTGATCGAAGATCAGCTCGTTCACCTTGGGCTGTTGCAACTTTACGTTTTGCGAATGCATCCACCGCATCTTCATAAATTTTGTAGATATCTGCTAAAAATCGTTCAGTATCGTTGAGCTCTTGAAGGAGCGCCTTCTGCAAGATGCAGTTTTCAGGGTCGTTATACTCTGTACGAATCTCTAAAAGGAGCTGTAGCTGATTAAAATAATCCTCTGTAGAGAAGAGAATCTCTTTAAATTCGTGGAATGAGTTGTGATTACCATCATCATGAATTGAGCGGTGATAGAGTGCAGCATCGATGCTCTTTAAGAGCATGCGGTCGAGAAGGGGGAGAATATTCTCTCGGCGTAGAAGATCGATAAGAGAATCATTAAAGCCGAGCTTACGATACTCTTCCTCTGCTCGATGAGTATTAGAGTTAAAAAAGAGATGGATACGGCGTCTTAGAAGCCCTGCAACAGAATCATGGCTGAGCTGATTTAAGAGCCGAGCATAATTTTTAAGGAGTAGATCTCCCTCAATCTCCTGATGAAAAGTGGGGAAAGTAGGCTCTTCAAGATTGAGGCAGGGGAGATGTTCTCTCTCATTCATCTCTTGAAGATAGTGGGCAATGAGTGCACGAATATTCTGTTCGTTCCAAAGGGGAGTGTTTTGGTTCATAAATCGGACCTCAAATTCGATCAATTAGTAGATCTGCAAGGGGAACTTTTAAGCGCCTTAAGTGCTAAAAATCAGCAGTTTTTAGGCGCATAGAGTTAAATACCGTCTCTTGCAACGTTACCTCTTATGATAAGCGATAATAGAGATCCGAAATAATTTAACCGTTTGATTTCTGACTCATATCAGATATTGAAGGGGATCTTAATCTAAACTATTTCAATTTTTAAAGAAATGATCGATCGCATCACCATAATCATTGAAGTAGCGCTCTAAGATGAGGGCGGCGGCAAGCGCGTCGAGCTTCCCCCTCTTTCCTCGATCTGAGGGGCGAAGATACTGCTCACTCTCTTGTGAAGTGTGCCCTTCATCAATCTCAAAGAGGGGGAGGCCAAAGCGTCCGTGAAGCCGATTGCCAAATTTGCGAATTTTTCGAATGCTCTCTGTCTCTTTACCATCAGCGGTGTAGGGGATACCGATCACAAAAGCATCAATCTCCCACTCTTTGATGAGGGATTCGATAAGCTCCCAGTCAGGTTTACCCTGATTAGAGTTGATAATCATGAGGGGTTGAGCAGTACGACTAATGCTATTACCTACTGCAATGCCGATATTCTTCTCACCATAATCGAACCCTAAAAAATACTCATGCGCCATAAATAATCCTCTTTATGAAAAGTATTCAGTATAGATGAGATAGCCCGACATCGAAAAAGAGATGCTCACTAGGAGATATTTCACCATCTTTGGCCCAAGCTTCATTGCATAATGGGCGCCAAGATAGCTTCCTAACATGAAAGCTACGCCAAGCGTGATACCGATGCCCCAATTCACAAAGCCGCTAAAGTAGAAGATGACAAAAGCGGCAACGTTGCTTACAAAGTTCATAAAACGGGCAAGAGCGGCTGAACGCATAAGATCCTGTTTTAGAAAGGCGTGTGCAATCACAGTCCAGAAGCTTCCCGCTCCAGGACCTGCAAACCCATCATAAAACCCGAGCCCTGAGCCGATTGCGAGCTGTTTTTTTCCACTCACTTTTTCGTTGTAGATGATGCTCTTCGATTGTGGTTTGGGGAGCAGCATATAGATTCCGATCGCAATAAAGAGGGGAGGGAGCAATTTTTTAATGATTGAAGCATCAAGACTCAAGATGAGCAGTGCGCCTAAAATAGCCCCTACGATGGTGCCCACTGTTGCGGGAATCCAATATTTTGGTTTGAGCATCTTGCGGCGAATAAAGGTGAAAGCGGAGGTCCCCGTGCCAAATGAGCTCAATAATTTAGCAGTTGCTAATACTTCATAAGCGGGCATGCCTGTTGCAAAGAGAGCAGGTGTGGTGATTAAGCCAGCGCCCCCTGCGGCTGCATCAATAACCCCAGCGAGTACCACTACAATAAAGAGAAGCAGAAAGATCTGCGGTGCGATTTCCATAAACATACATAACTACCTCAGCATTTTATTATCATTATTTCTATGCGGGTGCTCTAAATCGACACAAAAAGAGGAGGGATGAGTCAATGATTCAACTCACCATAGAATAAGATTTAGAGTAGATCCGTTCGCATGTAGCAGTAAGAAGAGGGGAGACTACTACAAAGAAGTGAGATAATGTGCGAACAAAGAGTTACTATCTTATCCATTTATTGCGCTTAATAGCAAGACGTGCGGATAAAAAAGCCTCAATTAAGTGACTAATTGAGGCTTTAATTGTGAATTAAAAGGGGAGTTTACTCTACTGCATCTCTTTAGTGATCTGCTCGAGTTGCTCCTTAAAATTTGGGGAGAATGTATGCCCCTTTTCGCTCTTCAAGAGTGAGAGAACCTCCTCTTTTAGATTATTCGTATGAAGCTCAAGGCGGCTAAAGGGGGTGAGTAGGCGCGCCGCTGTTTGTGGGTTGATCGCATCTACTCGCTTAATCGCTTCAAAGAGCCATCTGAATGCAGGTGCCCCTTCACGAGCAAGGAGGGGGAGGTTTCGCCCAATGGAGCTTAGGAGTGCTCGTACTCGATTAGGATTACTGTAGGAGAAGCGGGGATCGCAGCTCAATGCCTCTACCTCATCGAGTGTAATTGTGGGGGCGCTTGCTTGGAGCGAGAACCAGCGATCGATCACATTGGGGTGGTCTGCAAAAAGGGTGGCAAAATGGGTGAGTACCTCCTCTTTTTGGGGAAGATTACGCTCAACAATCGCTCTTAACGCTGCTAAACGATCACTCATATTTTGGCTCTTTTCGTACGCCTCTTGAATAAGCGGCTCATATTGAGGCAGATAGCTTGAGAGGGTGAGGGCATAATTTTTAAGGCTTCGTGCAGCGGCGCTCTCTTCGCTCTGTAATCTTTGATAGATCCCGCTCCATTCGTTAGAGAAGGTTTCAGCAAGAGTCCGTTTTAATCCATCAATGCGGTTATGTAACTGCTCAGCGGTAAGATCAGGCTCAAGATCACGCTCCTGCATCAATTCGCTTAGCGCTGGGAAGCTTAAAAGAAGCGTTAGAAATTGTGGATCACTCTGATCCTTTAGAAGAGCTCTAAAGAGTTTTTCAAGGCGAAGCGTTCGTTCTTCATGATAACGGGGATTGAGTAGTAGCTCCCGATAGAGGGTTTGTGCCGCATCCCAACGGGCGAAATGATCGGTCTCGTGCGTAATGATCAATTCAAGTTGATCGAGCGAATAGTCGTAATGGTAGGTGACAGGCGCTGAAAATTGGCGCATAAAGATGGGGGTAGGATGCTCCTCAATATTATGGAACATCAAGCACTGAGCTGCTTCTTGAAGCACAAAAGTCTCCTCTAAAAGGAGCTCTCCAGTCTGGCTCATAAGTGCATACTTAATAGGGATTACCTGATTATGCTTCTCATTAAATTGAGCCTCTGGCGTTGAAGTGAGCCGTTGACGAAGTGAGAGGCGTAAGATCTTATTCGGCTCGTCGTAGAAGGTCTCTGCTAAGATTTGGGGCGTTCCTGCTTGTGAATACCAATACTCAAAATTGGGGAGTGAACGCCCAAATCCATACTCCATCGCTGAGAGAAAATGATCAGTGGTAACTGCCTCTCCATCGTGGCGTCTTATATACTCTGCAAACCCTTTCTGGAAACGCTCTTCCCCTAAAATTGTATGGTAGAGGCGTACCACTTCAGCCCCTTTTTCATAGATTGTAGTGGTGTAGAGATTTGCAATGCTCTTTACACTATCGGGGCGAATCGGGTGGGCAAGGGGACCTGCATCTTCAGGAAATTGCTCTTGGCGCAAGATTTTTACATCCTCAATCCGCTTAATACCAGCGTGGTAGTGATCTGCCATATACTCCTGCTCACGGAAGACCGTTAACCCCTCTTTAAGTGAGAGATTAAACCAGTCCTGACAGGTGATGCGATTGCCTGTCCAGTTGTGGAAGTACTCATGCGCAATCACCGCATCGACCCAGCGAAAATCATCATCTGTTGCTGTTTGAGGATCGGCCAGCACAAATTTACTATTGAAGATATTGAGCCCTTTATTCTCCATCGCCCCCCCATTAAAATCGTTAACGGCGACGATGTTGTAGTAATCAAGATCACAAATTAAACCAAAACGCTCCTCATCCCACTTCATTGCACGCTTTAGCGATTGTAAGGCGAAGTGGCACTGATCGATAAAGGGGGCTTGTGCATAGATGCGAAGCTCTACCGCACTTCCATCAGGACGGATGTGCTGATCCTCAATATAGGCTAAATCACCAGCCACTAACGCAAAGAGATAGGTCGGTTTGGGGAAGGGATCGTGCCAAATGGCGTAATGTTTTCCATCTTCAAGATCACCCTTCGCTTCTAAATTTCCGTTAGAGAGGAGAATGGGATATTTTTGATCAGCAATAATCTTCACCCGATAGGTAGCCATAATATCGGGGCGATCGGCAAAGTAGGTGATGGAGCGGAATCCTTGCGGTTCACAATCGCTACAGAAGAGCCCAGCAGTCATAAAGAGCCCAACAAGCGCCTGATTCTCTTCGGGGGAGATCTCATTTTTAATGGAGAGGGTTACCTCTTGAGGAAGATCGATTAAGAGAAGATCATCCCCCTCTCTAATCACCTGTTGAGCGGAGATTCCTTCAATCTCAAGTAGCGTTAAAGCTGAACTACCATTGAGACGAAATCGATTCTCTCCATCAACTGCATCACTCTTTTTAAGGGTGAAACGGCTCTCAACTAGACTCTTTTTAGGATCGAGATGAAATGTAAGATCGAGATGCTCAATGAGGTAGCTTGGGGCTTCATAAGCGAGCCGATAGAGGCGTTGATCAGTCATAGCGTGCTCCTTTGTAGGGTAAATTATTTCAGTTGAAGAGTATCGATAATGGCGCCTAGCGCCTCTGGAAAGCGCTCAGAGCTAGCACAAAAAACATCGACCGAATTGAGGGTTAACTGCATCTGGCAGAGTTCATGATTTTTACGATCATCCACCTCATGGCGCACTTCATACCGAGCATTGTTAAGGAGGGTATCTTTCTGAGTGATTCGATACTCTACCCCTTCAAGATCTTCAAATTGCTCATTGAGCGCTAGAATAAGCCTCTCAAAATTGGGCTGTTTTCGCTCTGAGAAGGGGATTGAGAAAGCGTAAACAGTGGTTGTGGGGGATTGTTGCAAAAGGGTGAGATGCTCATAGGGGAGACCTGGCATTCGCGCGCTAATAAAATCACGGCGATTTCCCATCTTATTGGTGTAGTGACTATCGAGCGTCAATTGGTAGAGCCCATCACTGGTGGAGACTTTTTTAGGGGTGATCTCCCCTGCTGGGCGATCCTCAATCACCATCTCTGCAGAGAGGAGTGTAGGAATTAGCAGCAGTAGGGGGAAGAGACGGAATGATTTAGATAGATTAGTGAACATCGATACTCCTCTTTTTATAGATGAGAGAATAGAAAAATTGATCCTATAAAGGATAGCATAGTGATCCTTTTTAGCGTTGGAAGGGGGTGATTTGATGAATGGGGAAGTGGAGCTTCTTTAGCTGCTCTTCGAATCGTTCAACCTCCCCCGATGTGAAGTAGTGAAAATGGGGAGAAAGAGTGGGATTAGGATGCAATTTTCGTGCACTTAAGCGGGCTAACGTGTGGCGAATTAAGGGGCGTGCGGGGTTGATCAACTGCACTCTATTAGCAAAAAAAGAGGGGAGGAGCGCTGAAAGCTCCTCGGCTAAAAAGGGGAAATGGGTGCATCCTAATGTGATCTGATCGATAGGATAGTTAGCAAAAGGGGCGAGCGTCTCTTTTAGAACGGAGCGCACCTGCTCCCCCGTAACTTCCCCCCTCTCCACAAGAGAGACCCATTTGGGTGCCGCTATTTTATGAACCTCTACCGCTTTTGAGTAGGTGGCAATGAGGCGATTGAGGCGCTCACTCTGAATGGTGGATTCTGTCGCACAGACCGCTATATGCCCACTTTTTGTCTTTAGAGCAGCTGGTTTTACCGCAGGCTCAATCCCAATAATGATCGCCTCTTTACGATGGGCGCGTAGATTATCGGCAGCTGCAGCGGTTGCCGTATTACAGGCGATGATAAAGGCATCGATCTGATGATGTGAGAAGAGAAAGTGGGCGATTCTCTCTGTTCGTTCAATAATGAAACGATCCGTTTTTGTACCGTATGGAAGATGGTAGGAATCAGCAACGTAGAAGAACTCTGCATTGATCTTTTCATCGATAAATGTGCGAAGAATCGATAACCCACCGATTCCTGAATCCATTAAACCGATACGAAGAGGGCGTATCATCGCTCCACCATCCAGATGAGCGGTTTTAGCTCTTTAACGTGGAACGGTTTGTGACGTGGATCATCCGCATACTCAGGATTTAGGCGTAACTTTATCAGCTGAAAGAGCTCCTTAAATTCAGCCACTTCAGCAAGATCCCCCTCATAATGCTCTAACAGATAGGCAAGATAGGAGAGTTGCGCCAAAATCGATTGGTAATTCATCAGTTGATCGGTGAGTTCGACACGATTAGGGTGCACTTTCTCAGGCTCGTTCGCCATCCGTTTTAATGAATCGGAGAGGGTGACAATAGCGCTCTGCGCTTGACGGGCGTGGAGTTTATACTCCTCATCATCACTAAATTTGGGGGTGATCCATGTCGCTTCAATCGTCTCAAGAAGGGCGTAGAGCCGCTCACGAGTCTCTTTAATCAATTTTGGAATAGAGCGCTTCTCCCACTGTGGCAGAAGGAAGCTGAAAGCGATGGCAATCCCCGCTGCGATGACAGTATCCACAATCCGCTCAAACGCAAGAGAGAAGCCTTGAAGTGCTGTTAGATCACGGTTGATGTTGAGCAGCACTAATACATAGAGGGAGGTTGCTGCAACACTTAAAGGATTGTTGATTTTTGAGAGGCCGTGATTAAAGATCACCGCAAAGAAGAGGAGAAAGAGCATGCTCACAGGGGAGATATTGGTTGCTAAAATAGCACCCCCTAAAAAACAGCCGAGAAGAGTACCTAAAATACGGTTACGGCTCCGTTCACGGGTTAAGCTAAATCCTGGGCGCATTAGACTTAGAAGGGTGAATGCGATCCAGAATCCATGTGAGTAGTAGTTGGTCATCTTCACCAAAAGAAGCGCACTCCCCATTGCTGCGGCGCTACGAATGGCGTAACGCATATAGTTAGAGCGCAATGAGATATTTTTACGAATCAGATCGAGCGACCAGTAATTATGGGAGAGAAAGCGATCGAGATTGATGCATAAGTGGCGAGGATCGGGCTCACGCTCCCCAATTAGTCCAGAACGGAGGCGGTTGAGATTGCGGGAGACAGACCAGACTTTACGGTAGTGAGAAGCGATAATACGGTACGCTTCCTGCTCCTCATCGGTGAGCTCTTGGCGCCGAAGTAGCTCTAACTCATACTCAAGGGCACGAAGTTCAGCTTTAAAACCGAGACGTTTAAGCATGCTTCCCGCTCGTAGGGTTGAGAGCCCCATCTCCTCAAGATTATTAGCCGCTTTGCTAAAGGCATCACGAAAGAAGATCTGAATATCGCTATTGGGGTAATGTTCACGAATCACGACAAAATCTTGTAAAGAGGAGGAGGCGACCTCTTTCACCTCAATGAGTGTTAATAGCTCGCTAATCATCGCATGAATGGAGGGATCATCAATCTTCAAACGGAAGAGGAGATCCCGCATCAACTGTAGCTCCTCTAAAAGATCGGATTGAGAGGCGATGAGAATCTGAAATTTCTTCTCAATATCACTATTTTGACGGTAGCAAGAGGAGAGCGCGCGTAGATATTTTGCGAGCTGAAAGTAGATATTTGAGAGATTGTGCCGAATAATCTGCCGCTCAAACCGTTTTGTTAGATAGAGCGTATAGAGGTAGTAGAAGAGAGAGCCTCCACCAAAATAGAGGATGTAGAGATTGGGGGGGAAACTACTGCCTCGCACTGCAAAGAGAGCAGAGAAGACGAAGAGAAACCCAATAATTGTGATCCGTTTCCCAAAAGCGACAACAAACGCTCCTAAAAAGGTGACCACAGTAATTGAGAGAATCATCAAATAGGTGAAGGTATCGCTCTCAAAATGGGCGAAGAGATAGGAGATAAAGAGGGTGGAGAGGAGCGTGGCTGTTAACTCATTCCGTTTATGTTTAAGAGGCCCAACTTGATCGGCAATTGCGATCACAAGGCTCCCATACCCTGTAATAAGGAGCGCTTCATAATCGAAGGAGGGGAGTATGAGCGCTAAAATGAGGACAGGAATAAAGATGCCGAGCGCTTTCTGCACACCCAGCATAAAGTCGTAGCTAAAGAAGAATCGATAGGTGAGGGATAACCAGTGATTCATGATTCGCTTTTCTCTCTACTCCTTACTAATCAGAGGTTAAAGGGGCGTAAACGCCCCACTTATTCTTAAAAGAAGGCAAATTTAATGAGGAAGAGGAGTGCAATGATATACGTTGCGGGGTGAACCTTTCTTCCTTGCCCTGTTGTTAATTTAAGTGCCGCATAGCTGATAAATCCAAAGGCGAAACCGTTAGCGATTGAGTAGGTGAAGGGCATCCCTAAGACTAAAAGCGCTGCAGGAATCGCATCTGTTGCATCATCCCAATTTACATCTACAAGATCACGCAACATTAAACCTGCAATAAAGACAAGGGCAGGTGCGGTTGCAAAGCTTGGAATCGACTTTGCCAAAGGGGAGAAGAGGGTTGCAAGGAGAAAACAGAGCGTTATAGTCACCGCTGTTAATCCTGTTCTTCCTCCCGACTGAACGCCTGATGCACTCTCAACAAATGCAGTGACGGAGCTAGTGCCTAAAAGGCTTCCTGAGACAATAGCGCTACTATCAGCAAGCAGGGCACGGTTAAAACGTTTCTCTGAGTTGGGAACTTCTGGCTTTAGAAGCCCTGCACGATTAGCAATCCCCATCAATACGCCTGTTGCATCGAAGAGCTCAACAAGTACAAGGGTGATGAGGATCTGAATGAAACTTCCGTGAAGTACCTTCTCAAAGCTTAGCTGTAGAAAGGTTGGAGCGAGAGAGGGGGGAGCTGATACGAGTCTATGAAACTCATTATGCCCTGTTAAGAAGCTGATTAGAGCGACAGAGAGAATCCCTATTAAGATCGCACCTCGCACTTTAAAATGGTCGAGAGTAACGATCACTAAAAAGCCTAAAATACAGTAGAGAGCGGATGCTTGCGTTAAATCCCCAAGCCCTACGAGAGTTGCGCTATTTTTTTCTACAATGCCAACAGAGGAGAGCCCAATAAACGCGAGGAATAATCCAATCCCAGCACCAACTGAGGCGCGTAGAGATTTTGGAATCCCCTCAATAATCCAGCGACGCCCCCCTGTAAGAGTGAGAATGAGGAAGACGATTCCTGAAACAAAGACCGCTCCTAACGCCTCTTGCCATGTAAAACCCATCCCACCCGCTGAGAGGGGCGCTGCAATAGTAAAGGCGAAAAATGCGTTTAACCCCATTCCTGGAGCGAGTCCAATTGGGTAGTTAGCCACCAATCCCATAATGAGTGTACCGATGGCAGCTGCAAGACAGGTTGCAACAAAGACCGCTTCATAATCCATTCCCGCTTTTGAGAGAATATCGGGGTTAACGAAGAGGATATAGGACATCGTTAGAAATGTGGTTAAACCCGCAATAATCTCACGACGAATGGTGGTTCCGTGTGCGCTCAATTGAAAGAAGCGATCTAGAAATTTTGGCATGATGGAGAGCTCATTTTAATCAGAGTTAAGAAAATGA
>JASLFR010000002.1 GCA_030150565.1 Cardiobacteriales bacterium
CTCTTTCCTGTCGCAATGCCCCCCGTCAGCAATACTCTATAGCGCATCCCAAATCTCAATTAGATGGTTGGAAAGAGTGATAAAAGTTGATCTTGAAAGAGAGCGAAGCTAATCCCTGCTAACGCGAGATATGGACCAAAAGGAATTGGTCTATTTCTATCCCACTTTAAAATATAGATGAGGGTAATCCCAACAATTGAACCGATAAATGTAGAGAGAACAATAATCGGCAGAAGTGCGGAAGCTCCAAACCATGCTCCTAAAAGGGCGAGCAATTTAAAATCACCATGCCCCATCCCTTCACGGCCAAAGAGCACTTTATAGATAAATGCTACGCTCCAGAAAGCGAGATAGCCAAAGATCGCCCCAAAAAATGATTGCGAAAAGGTGAGCGGAAGAAGCTCAAAATAGGCAAGAATCATCCCCAACCAGAGAGTAGGGAGCGTAAGCTCATCAGGGAGAATATAGTGCTCAAAATCGATAAAAGTAAGAGCGATCAAAACCCACGTAAAGAGTAGAAAAGCGGCAGTTGCAACAGTAAATCCATATTGATACCCCACCCCTGCTGAGAGTAATCCCGTTAGGAGTTCAATGAGGGGATATCGCTTCGAAATCGCTGTTTGACACCCTGCACAACGCCCCTTTAAGAGAAGCCAACTAATTAAGGGAATATTCTCATAGCTCTTAATTTTATGATCACAATTGGGACAAGATGAGGGTGGCCATGCAAGATAGCGATATGTTTTTGGCTCACCTTCAATCGTGAGAGCCTTAATCACCTCTTCACTCTGATCGCCATGTAGACGATCGATATATGCCATCCCTGTCGGCTTCTTCTTCTCAATCGCCTCTCTTAAAATTTCACTAATATTTTGAAACCACTGCCCCTCGATCACAATGGGGAGACGATAAATCACCACATTTAGAAAACTGCCTACAAGCAGACCAAAAATTAATGCAGCCACCGCAACAAATAGCGGTGACTGCATCAGATAAAAGAGAGCGTCTATCATTGATAATCCCAATTAGAACATATCACCCATAGAGAAGAGCGGAAGATACATCGCTACGATGATTCCACCAATAATCACCCCTAGGAATACAATCAAGAATGGTTCAATTAACGACATCAAAGCAGCAACTGTTCCGTCGATATCCTCTTCATACTGCTCAGCAACACCGATCAACATTCCAGAGAGGTCCCCTGATTTTTCACCCACCCCAACCATATGGACAACCATGTCAGGGAAGAGGCCCGATTGTTGCATCGCAAAGTTTAATTCTTGACCAATTGCAACATTCTCCTTCATCTCCATAACGGCCTCTTGGAAGAGCATATTACTTGCTGATGTTGCAACGGTATTTAGTGCTGAAATCATAGGAGAACCCGCATCGTACATCGTCGCAAGTGTTCGAGCAAAAACCGCACTATTTTGGAGCGAAATTAACTCACCAACAATAGGAATTTTTAAAGAAAACGCATGTACTCGATATCGCAGTGCCGCATTCTTCTTCACCGCTTGCTTAAAGGCCCAAATAGCCCCAAAGATAATCAGTATAAGAAAGACAAAGTTTCGACTTTGAACAAATTCAGAGATATTTACAACAACTTGAGTGGGAGCGGGCAGTTGAGAGCCTGCAGATTCAAAAAGATCTTGGAAGACAGGTACAACTTTCCACAAAATGACTAATGTAATAAGCATCGCAATTGTAATAACAGCGATTGGATAAACAAGCGCTTTCTTAATCGCCTTTTTAATCCCTTCCGTCTTCTCTAAGAATTCTGCTAACTGAGCGAAAACTTTCTGTAACGTACCTGATTCTTCACCCGCACGAACCAGACCACGATACATTCCGTTAAAGATATCAGGATGCTTATTCAATGCTCCTGTCAATCCTTCACCACGGTCAACATCTGTTCTAATCGTTAAAAGCAGTTCACGCATGCTCAACTTACGCATTCCTGCTGCTTGCATGCCTAATGATTCAGAAATAGGGATACCCGCCGCCATCATTGAGGCCATCTGCTTAGAGAAGAGCATGATGTCGATTCCGTTAACTTTCCCGCCTTTAGTAGTTTTTGCGCGCGCTCGCTCAACTTTAATGACTTGAATTCCTTGCTGGACAAGAAGTCGCCTAACTTCAGCAGGATTATGTGCACGTTGTACACCTTCAACACGCTTACCAGAACGGTCACGCCCGATCCACTTAAAGTCATACTCTCTTTTCAACTCTAAAGCCATATATACAATCTCTCTATTTCTGAATTAAAAAACACAATTCACACACATAATGCAAAGCTGCACTACCCTTTGCAAAATTAATAGACAAGGATAGCCGTTTTCATTCAAAGCCTCAAATAATTAATCTCAATAGATCAACTATATCAATAATTTATCTTCAGGATATAAAATTAACTGACAAAAAAGCCTGAGTATTAATTAAAATACTCAGGCTTCTATATGGTACCGACGCCCAGATTTGAACTGGGATGCTGTTAGGCACTACCACCTCAAGGTAGCGTGTCTACCAATTCCACCACGCCGGCATAACTGTTTGATTAGAGTGTTGGGAGTGTATTGCTCTCCTGCTTTGTACTCTCTTCAATAACAGGTGTTGTCACGTTTGTGAGAACACTCTCTTCACTACTCCCTTTATAGAACATCATAATTAAGCTAGTGATAAAGAAGATCGCAACAAAGATCCGTGTTAACTTCTCAAGAAAGTTACCCTTACCAGCTGCTCCAAACACTGTTCCAGAAGCACCGCTACCAAAAGCAGCTCCTGCATCCGCACCTTTTCCTTGCTGAATAAGCACTAAGCCTACGATAGCAATACAAACTAGGATGTGAACAATGTAAAGCGCTGAACTAATCATGTCGTATACTCTAATCTAATCTTTATAAAAATGGAAGCTTAATTTTCACTCAAAATGATTTTTGCAAAGTCATCAACCTTCAAGGAGGCTCCCCCAACCAATGCGCCATCAATCTCTTCTTCTTTAAAGAGTGCATTAGCGGTATCGCCCGTTACGCTTCCACCGTAAACAATTCTAACAAGGGGGGAAATACTACCATCATATTCGCTCAGTGTCCATCGAATATGGTTATGCACCTCATTCGCCATCTCTGGGGTTGCAGCCTTACCTGTTCCAATAGCCCAAATCGGCTCATAAGCGATGATAGCCTCTTTAAATGCTTTAATACCAACAAGCTCTACTACGCTCTTAATTTGACGAGAAATAACGGCATTAGTCTCACCCTTTTCTCTCTCCTCTTCACTCTCCCCAACGCAGAGCACTGGAACTAAACCTGCCTCTATCACTTTTTTGAATTTTTCTGCAACCATCTCATCACTCTCTCCGAAGAGTTCACGACGCTCTGAATGCCCAATTAAAACGTACGTTGCTCCCATATCCTTCGCCATACTGATGGAGATCTCTCCTGTATAAGCACCCTTCTCATATTGAGAGATATTTTGCACGCCAACTGAAATATTACTCCCCTGAGTTAGCTCTACAGCTTGCCCAACATAGAGCGCAGGAGGGAAAACAACAATCTCTACAGACTTATCAAATTGCTTCTCAACAAGCCCTTTAAGAAGATTCTCATTCTCCGCTAATGAGCCATTCATCTTCCAGTTTCCTGCAACAAAACGCCTTCTACTCATAATGGTTAAACCTCCAAAAAAGTTGGATTATTTCCGAAAAGTTCCTCTCAAAAGGATAACACTATCTACCCGCTTTTGTTATAATTGCGCATTCTTCAGCTTTGAGCACTCAATTACTTATCGGCTCTTGCTGATTCTATATTTGATCACCATCTGTTAACAGGGTAAGAAAGAGTCCTAATTATGTCTATCAAACCTAAACGTCTAAAGTCGTTCCTCACACGTTCACGCGATCTCTCTATTGATCTTGGTACAGCGAACACCCTTATCTATGTAAAAGGGAAAGGAATTGCGCTTGATGAACCCTCCGTTATTGCTATTGAGCGTGATCGTTCAGGGCGGGCTCGCGTCGCCGCTGTTGGTAAAGAGGCGAAACAGATGTTAGGGCGCACCCCTGATCGTTTAGAGACCACTCGCCCACTTAAAGATGGTGTCATTGATGATCTTGTAAAGACACAGGAGATGCTGAAACGCTTTACTGAAAAGGTTCTCCCTCGCAATCTTATCTTAGGGCGCCCCAATCCTCGCGTTGTTGTTTGTGTCCCTTCTGGGGCGACTGTTATTGAGCGCAATGCAATTAAAGAGGCTGCTCACAACGCTGGAGCGATTGAAGCAAAACTGATTCCTGAACCGATGGCAGCAGCACTTGGTGCAGGAATCCCTGTTCATGAAGCGAATGGCTCCATGGTGCTCGATATCGGGGGTGGGACTGCAGAAGTGGCAGTGATCTCTCTTTCAGGAATTGTCTATGCAAACTCCATCCGTATTGGTGGAGATACTTTTGATGAGGCGATCATCAGCTATGTGCGTCGCAACTACGGCATGCTAATTGGTGAGCCGACTGCTGAGCGCATCAAACACGAAATAGGGCTTGCGTATCCTACTGATGAAGTGCTCGAGACCCAAGTGCGAGGCCGTAGCCAGAGTGAAGGGGTTCCCCGCAGTTTTACACTCAACTCTAACGAGATTCTCGAAGCACTTCGTGAACCTCTTCAAGGAATTGTTGAAGCTGTTCGGTTAGCACTTGAAACAACGCCACCAGAACTCGCTGCCGATATCTCAGAGCGGGGCATTGTGATTACGGGTGGTGGAGCGCTTCTTCGTAATATCGACAAGCTAATACAAGAAGAGATCGGGTTAGAGGCGATTATTGCTGATGATCCTTTAACATGTGTTGTTCGTGGCGGTGGAAAAGCGCTCGAACTAGAGGGGCTCTACGGTATCAATGCATTTGGGTTAGAGTAGATCTCTACCCATTTCAATTGTTAGGTAGAAATTAATAGATGGCACGCGCCCATTTAACGAAAAATCAGAGCTGGACAAAATCGAAGACGCTACTGCTCTCCATTTTCTCGCTCGCTTTGATGACGATCGACCACCGCACTGATTGGCTAGTCCCTCTAAAATCGTCCGGTGGTGCGATGCTCTACCCGCTTCAAAAGAGCGCTGAGCTCCCCTACAACCTCTACGAATCTTTCAATCTCTGGATTAAAGATCGAAATGAGCTTACAAATGAGCTAGATACGCTTCGCAAACGAAATCTCTACCTTGCCTATGAGACACAGAAGATGGCCTCATTAACCGCAGAGAATAATCGTTTACGACTCCTTCTTAAATCATCAGTCCGAATCAATGAGCCAACCCTCATCACAAAACTGATTAATATTAGCTCTGATCCCTATCGCCATATTATTACCCTCAATCAAGGGGAGAAAGAGGGGATCAAACCCCATCAAGCGATTCTCAATAATGATGGGATTATTGGGCAAATTATAGAGGTGAACCCCTTTAGTAGTCGTGCCATCTTAATTACAGACCCCCACCACTCCCTCCCCGTTGAGGTGAATCGGAATGGGATTCGTGGAATTGCGATGGGAAATGGAAAGATGACACAACTCGAAATTAAAAATATCGCCATTGAAGATGACGTTAGAGTTGGGGATCTTCTCATCACTTCAGGTTTAGGGGGGCGATTTCCAGATGGCTACCCTGTCGCCACTATCACCTCAATCGAAGTAGATTCAACAGGTTACTTTGCAAAAATTGAGGCGACTCCCACTACAAATCTAGATCGTATTCGAGAAGTATTGGTTATTCTTAACGATCCTGAGACTGCGGAGAATCGTCTATGAAGCGGCCGATCGTTATTCTACTCACCCTTATTCTCGGCTTAATGCTCGATCTCTTCCCCCTATCAGGGGCACTCAATGCATTACGCCCTAACTGGACTTTAATGATTGTGATGTTTTGGGGATTCTATAGCGAAGAGCGCTTCAGCGTAGGTCTTGCTTGGGGATGCGGCATCTTAATGGATCTTGCGCAAGGCTCGCTAATCGGAATGCACGCTCTTATCTTCACCTTAGCGATCTACCTAATGAAGAAGCATCTTCTCTGGATTCGCTCATTAACACTCGCTGAACAGACTATTCTTACGATTATTATCTTCACTCTTCAGAGTCTACTAACCATTTGGGGAAATGGGATTTTAGGTATCCCCTCCCCCTCTCTCCTCACTTGGTTTGGCCCTATTATCAGCTCAACTCTCCTCTGGCCCCTTGTGAGCAATCTGCTTGAGGAGCTCGCTTTTATCCTTAATCTTGATAGACGATGAATCAGATCAGTAACGATTTTCAGAAAAGAAAACGAGCCAATCAACACCATACAGAGATTTTTCGTAACCGCATCATCGTCAGCTTTATTCTGATGCTGATCGCTTTTTTTCTGCTCTGGTCACAACTCTTTCGCCTCCAAGTGTTAGAGCATACAAAATATCGCACGATCTCTGATCAAAATAGAATCAAGTTGATGCCGCTCGCTCCAACTCGTGGGCAGATCTTTGATCGAAACGGAAAAATTCTCGCTACCAACATTCCCTCATTCGATCTTGAGATTATTAAGCAAGATATCCCTGAAGGGGTAAAAATTGACGATCTTCTCGCCCGTATCGATGAGGTATTGCCACTAACAGAGGAGGAGATTGAGCAGTTCCATCAAAATTTCCAGCGCGCGCCCCTACAAGAACCGATCACCCTCAAAGCAAAAGTAACGGAAGAGGAGATTGCGATTATCGCACTCAATCAACACCTCCTGACTGGCTTACATATTACCCCTAAACTCACCCGCTTCTATCCCTATGGAGAGCATGGCGTTCACGCTCTAGGTTATGTTGCCCGAATTGATGATCGCGATCTTAAGGAGATTAAGGAGCATCACCTTGAGAAGGAGTATGCAAGCCTCTCCCATATTGGTAAACGGGGAGCTGAGAAGAGTTTCGAATATCTTCTTCGTGGCAAGACTGGTTTTGAGCAGGTTGAGACGAGCTCAAATGGGCGTGTGGTTCGTAAGATTAGTGAAACTCCCCCCATTCCTGGAAGTAATATCTATCTTACTCTCGATATTGAGATGCAAAAAATCGCTGAAGAGGCGCTTGAGGGGTATAACGGAGCGATTGTGGCGATCGATCCTAATAATGGTGAAGTGATCGCCTTCGCCTCCACTCCAACTTATGACCCAAATCTCTTCGTTAATGGCATTTCGAAAAAAGATTTTGATCTTCGAAATAATGATCCGAACACCCCATTTTTTAATCGTGTCATGCAGGGGCGATATCCCCCTGGTTCAGCGATTAAACCGCAAGTTGCTCTTGCGGGACTTCATCACGGAACCATCACCCCAAACTCCACCATTATGTGTAATGGCTCATATCAGATCGAGGGGGATCGTCACCGTTTTCGAGATTTAAGTCGTCATGGCGCTACCAATGTAACTACAGCAATTGAGCGCTCCTGTAACGTCTTCTTCTATGATCTCTCTTACAATTTAGGGATCACCCCATTGATGGATTTCTTAAAGCGCTTCTCTTTAGGGACACCAACGGGGATCGATCTTATCGGAGAGGCGTCAGGCGTTGCTCCGACACCTGATTATAAGCGCCACCGTTTCGATGCTCCATGGTATGCAGGGGATACTGTAACAGCAGGGATCGGTCAGAGCTTCTGGCTCACAACCCCGCTACAGATCACGCAAGCAACAGCGATTATTGCTGTTAGTGGAAAAGCGTACACCCCCCATATTTTACAATCATTCTCCCGCCCCAACTCCCCTATTCGGTACCCTATTCCACTCAATCCAATCAAACCGATTGTTCTTAGTAATGAGGAGCATTGGGGAGTGGTTCAAAATGCGATGACTCGGGTAATTCATAGTCCACGAGGAACAGGGCGACGTATCAACACCCGTGAATTGGAGTATAGAATGGCTGGTAAAACAGGAACAGCCCAAGTCAGAACGGTTGCTCAAGGAAAGCGATATAATCGTGATGAGCTCGATCGCCGCCATCTGGATCACGCTTGGTTTACAGCGTACGCTCCCGCTGAAGATCCTCAACTTGTTGTTACCGTTCTTGTAGAGAATGGGGAATCGAGTGGGCGAGTCGCCGCTCCCATGGCCAAAAAAGTCTTTGATGCTTGGCTCAAGAGAGATCAATATCTGATGAGCGGTGAGTTAACAAGAGAGGAGGAGCCCCACCTCCCCCATAGCCATTAACAGAATAAATCCTTCTGCAAGGAGATTTTAACGATGGAACAGAATGAGTTTTATCAAGAAGTTGAAGTTAAACCGCGCGGCCTCTTTGCGCTCATCAATCTCGATACCGTTATTACGCTACTGCTCGCCTCCCTTTGCGCCTTTAGCCTCATTATTCTCTATAGCGCATCGAACCACGATCTCAACTATCTCTACTCCCAAGCGACAAAGATGGGGGTAGGTGCTCTATTGATGATCGTGATCGCCTTTATCCCTCCTTATTTAATTAAGCGTTTCACCCCCCTCTTTTTTGGCGTTACTCTCGTTGGTTTAATCGCCGTCTTCTTTTTTGGTGTGGAAGTGAAAGGAGCGGTACGCTGGCTCGATCTTAAACTCTTCCGCTTTCAACCCTCTGAGATGGCTAAACTCGCCACACCGATGATGATCGCCTACTACTTTGATCGTTACGCAATGCCCCCAACACTCTTTAGAATCTTTGTCGCTCTTCTTATTATTGCGATCCCCTTCGGTCTTATCTTCATTCAGCCCGATCTAGGAACGGCGATCGTAATCTTCTATTCAGGCGCTGCAGCACTCTTTTTAGCAGGATTCTATTGGCGCTATATTCTCATTATTATTGCAACGCTTGCTATCTCTCTCCCCCTCTATTGGCACTACGGAATGAAGCCGTATCAGAAAGATCGAGTCATCACCTTTATGAATCCAGAATCGGACCCTTTAGGGAAGGGGTATCAAATTATTCAATCTAAAACTGCCATCGGCTCAGGGGGCGTCTACGGTAAGGGGTGGCAAAATAGTACTCAAGCCTCTCTCAAGTTTCTCCCTGAATCCACAACAGATTTCATCTACGCAGTGAGTGCAGAAGAGTTTGGTTTAGCGGGAATCACACTCCTTCTTACCGTCTATCTCCTCATTATTGCCCGTGGCCTCTGGATCGCAACCAAAGCTCGAGATAACTATTTTCGCCTCATAGGGGGGACAATCTGCCTCTACCTCTTCTTCTATGTTTTTGTGAATGCGGGGATGGTGAGTGGGCTCCTTCCAATCGTTGGAATCCCCTTGCCATTTGTGAGTTACGGCGGAACTTCTCTTGTGACACTATTTCTCTCTTTTGGTATATTAATGAATATTTATGCCCACCAAAAACCGATTATAAAAAGGATCAATTAAATGAAGATTCGTACCGTTGCGCTCATTGTTGGAGCGCTCTTCTCTCTTACCGCTTGTGCAACCTCAACAAGCGATAATGGGGCGCTTCCTACCGTTGTTCTTAAACCGAACAGCCCCATTCAAAACAGCAATCACAATATGGAGGGGCGCAGCGCTACTGCTCTAGCTGAGCGAGCGGATGTGGCTAACTTCATCACTAAAGTGAGCCAGAAGAATAACCTCGATCCAAACTGGATGCGTGACATTCTCAACCATACCCGAATTCAACCTAAAATTATCGATGCGATGAATCGCCCTGCTGAAGGGAAGAAGATCTGGGGAGAGTACCGCAATATCTTCATGACAGAGCGCCGCATTAATGATGGAGTTCAATTCTACCGCACCCACATCGATGCTCTTAAGCGTGCAGAAGCGCAATATGGCGTTGATGCTGAAGTGATCGCTGCAATTATCGGTGTTGAGACGAGCTACGGGCAGAATAAGGGGAGCTGGGCTGTTGTTGATGCACTGGCAACGCTCGCTTTTGAGTATCCACGCCGTGCAGAGTTCTTCTCAGGCGAGCTGGAGAAATTCTTCGTTATCGCCAATGAAAATAGAATGGCTCCCTTTAGCTTAAAAGGCTCCTATGCAGGGGCGATGGGTTACCCTCAATTTATGCCTTCAAGCTATCTTGCTTACGCTGTGGATTTTGATGGAGACGGTGTTCGTGATCTTTGGAATAACCCTGTCGATGCAATCGGTTCGGTGGGTAATTATCTGGCAAAACATAACTGGAGAAGAGGAGAGCCGATCGCAGTTCGTGCAACGGTAGATCGTAACAATCCAGCGCAGATTAAATATCGTCATAGCGGAAGAATCAATCTCCCTAAAGCGAGCGTTAACCGCTTAACGGCTGTAGGTATTGAGGTCAATGGCCCCACTCATCTTGCAGGTGAGCTCTTCGAATTTCAAAATAGCCGAGCACCTGAGCAGTACGAGTATTGGGTCGGTTATACCAACTTCTACTCCATCACCCGCTACAACCACTCTCAAATGTACGCTTTAGCGGTATTCCAGCTCTCTCAAGCGATTAAAGAGCGTCTTTAACTCTACTCAAAGCCTTTAATATATGACGATTCGACAGCTACTGATCACAAGCTCATTTCTCCTACTCCTTGCAGCGTGTGCTCCTAAAACAACACCTGCAGGGGGAGGAGCAATCCCAAAAGAGGAGCCCCTTAGCCCCTCTGGTAATCCTTCAAGTTATGAGATTTTTGGGATTGAGTATCGTCTACTCCCCACCTCAAAAGGGTATAAAGAAGAGGGGTACGCCTCTTGGTATGGGAAGGATTTCCACGGCAAGCGTACATCGAGCGGCACTCCATACAATATGCACGCCTACTCAGCAGCGCATAAAACGCTCCCAATCCCCTCCTATGTAAAAGTAACCAACTTAGAGAATGGGAAGAGCCTTATTTTACGAGTCGATGATCGTGGGCCATTTGTTAAAAATCGAATCATTGACCTCTCCTATACTGCGGCAAAAGAGCTCGATGTTTTAAGGCATGGGACGGCTCGTGTACGTGTAGAGGCAGTCGCTCCTTATCAATCACTCAATAATGAGAAGCGCCCCCCTAGCATCACCGATATTCAGATGCCCCAATCGAAAGAGGAGATTGCACAAGTCGCCCCGATCGCTCCTGCTCCAACGCCTCAACCCACCCCTATTATTACACCACCTGCGACAACGCCACTATCAGGCAACTTTGCACTACAACTTGGCTCCTTTAGCAATGAGAGTAATGCTCGAGCTTATCGAAATAGCTTGGAAGCCTCTCTTAATCAGCCGACAGAAGTGCTCTATCACAATGGATTACATCGAGTGATTTTGGGGCGCTACCCCACCCACCAAGCAGCAAAAGAGGCGGGGGAGCGTTTGAGTCATCCCAATACAATCCTCACTTTTTAACTTTATTCACTATTTAAATAGATCACACTATGAGACGAATTCTTCTATCTATCTTTACACTACTCTTTATGAGCCTCACGGCGAGCTACGCCATTGAGCTAAAAAAACCTGATCTACCTGTAAAAAGCTGGGTATTGATGGATTATGAAACAGGCGCTGTGTTAGCAGAACATGAGCCGAATAGCCGTCTAGAGCCTGCAAGCTTAACCAAATTGATGACGAGCTACTTAATTGCTGACGCTATTGAAAATGGGGTATTGAGTTACTCCGATACAGTGCGCATCTCTCATAATGCTTATAAGCAGGTTGGCTCGCGCATGTTCATCGAGCAGAATTCGCAAGTCTCAATTGAGAATCTTCTAAGAGGATTGATCATTCAATCAGGAAATGATGCCTCTGTCGCATTAGCAGAGCACCTGTCAGGATCGGAGAGTGCGTTTGTCTCCTTAATGAATGCAAAAGCGAATGAGCTTGGTATGCGGAACACCCATTTTCAAAATACTAATGGGCTTCCCCACCCCCAACATTACAGCTCTGCTTACGATTTAGCGTATCTCTCACGCTCTCTGATACAGCGCTTTCCACGCCACTATAAAATGTATTCTGAGAAATCCTTCACATGGAACAACATCTCACAAAATAATCGTAATCGCCTTCTCTGGATCGAATCGAGCGGTGTGGATGGAATCAAAACAGGGCATACCGATGCAGGATATAACCTCGCTTCCAGTGCTGAGCGAAATGGTTGGCGGGTGATCGCTGTAGTCATTGGCGCAGCAACAGATGCCGATCGCAATAACGCATCGCTCAATCTCCTCAACTATGCGTTCCATAACTTTTCACAAAGAGAGGTTTACCAAGCGAACCAAAAAATCAGTGAGATCCCTATCAACAACGGTACTAAAGAGAATCTCTCTATTGGTCCAAGCCAGACGATTAAAGCTACGCTCCCCCACAGCCAATATAGTAATTTGAGCGCTAAAATTGTGGTACCACAAGCGTTAGAGGCACCAATTAGCCAAAATCAAGCGGTCGCTGAACTCCATATTCTTATTGATGAACGTGTGGTCTATCGCTACCCTCTCTTTGCATTAGAGAGTGTTGAAAAGTCCAGTATCTTTAACCGCTTATGGAATGAATTTAAGTTTAAGCTTGGCAAGAAGTATGCCAAATTTAAAGAGGCTCTATAAGCCAATATTGAGGGGATTTCCCGCTCTATGTAGTAATTTTGTAGTAATTATTTTTGGTAATGTGTATTATATAGACTCTAATTTTTATTCACCCATTGACTAACTCACTAGGAAGCAGATAAATGTCGCAAAAAATCATTGATGCACTTAAAGATTTAGGTATCAACGCTACAGATGTTAACTATAACCCAAGCTATGAGTTTCTCTTTGAAAGAGAGACTGATCCATCACTTACAGGATTTGATAAAGGGACAGAGACAACGCTTGGCGCAGTCAGCGTAGATACAGGAATCTATACAGGTCGTTCACCTAAGGATAAATATATCGTTCGTGATGAGACCACTAAAGATACCCTCTGGTGGGCAGATTCTGGCAAAGGCACCAATGATAATAAGCCGATCACTCCTGAAATCTGGAGCGAGCTTAAAACATTAGTGACCGATCAATTATCAGGCAAAGAGCTCTTTGTTGTTGATGGTTTCTGTGGTGCAAACGAAGAGACTCGCTTAAGCGTGCGCTTTGTAACTGAAGTTGCATGGCAAGCTCACTTCGTAAAAAACATGTTTATCCGCCCCTCTGAAGAGGAGCTTAAAAACTTTGAGCCCGACTTCACTGTGTTAAATGGTGCAAAAACATCAAACAAAAACTACAAAGAGATGGGCCTTAACTCCGAAACCTTTATCGCCTTTAACTTAACTGAAAATATGCAGTTAATCGGCGGTTCTTGGTACGGCGGTGAGATGAAGAAGGGAATGTTCTCAGTGAT
>JASLFR010000005.1 GCA_030150565.1 Cardiobacteriales bacterium
TATCCCCCATCTGCTCCCCCTCAATCACCTGACATCCTGCAGATGCGTAGCTCATTGTACGCTCTGGGTGCTCAGTCTGCGCACTATGGATATGATCATTAGGACGGCAAAGATCGAGTCGACTACTCTCATCAAAAATCGGCTGATCCCCTACACGCCAAACCAGAACAGGCTCGGCACGGCTCATCCGAAATGCTCCCTCCTCGAAAGGGCGAGTCTCTGGCTCATGGGCTCCAACACGGTATTGATAGAATCCTTGCGTTAAGCGATTGGCGATGCGTACCTCTCTATTCGCAAATTGGCGCTCTATCTCCTTTTGATTGGGGTGGGTTGATGCAGGAAAGAGGACCATCTTCCCCATCGATTTTGACCAGATCCCAATTAAGCAATGAAGATTCAGACCATCGGGCGATTTTGGGGTCAATTCGATTGTTTTAACCCAGCGCCCTAATAGATCTCTCGGCGCGATTGCCCCTCGAATTCCAAAGAGGATTCGCTCCTCTTCTAAAGGGTAGCGGGCTGATTGGGCTAAACGTGCAAGGTGAGCAAGCGAGAAGAGAAAAGGGTGCCCCCCGCCTCCCCCTAAATGAATGAGATCAGGGTTTGTAATGGAATGCTCTGCCACTCTCTTCTCCTTTTTTGCTCAAATGGGCTTTACGCTTTACGCATAAATTCTGATTTTAATTGTAGGCTCACTCCATCCACTTTACAGTCGATATCGTGATCCCCTTCAATAATACGGATATTGTTGATCTTTGTCCCTGTCTTCACCACTAAAGAGGAGCCACGCACTTTAAGATCTTTAATGAGAAAGACAGAATCTCCATCTTTCAACTCATTTCCATGTGCATCACGGGTAATTGAAGCTTCAAGTGCTGCCGCCTCCTTCTCTGCGAGCTCTTCACTATTCCACTCATGAGCACAATAGGGGCAGACCCACATTGCACCATCTTGATAGCTATCGCCCATCTCACACTCAGGGCAGTTGGGGGTGACATATTGATTCGTTTCCATAATAAAACTCCTAAACCTTTGGGCAGAGCCCATCAATGAAGTGAAACAAAGACGCCTTTTGAGAAATCTTCTCCCCCTAATCTAGAGAAAAGGCGCCAAAAAAGTGGTCTATATTCTAACATAAGGCGCCGTGATAAAGGTGCAGAAGCCCCCTTTTCTCCCTATAATTGGGAGTTTCCCTACATCTTCTTAGGAGCCCTTTTATGTTACAACGCAAAAATATTCCCTACTATCTACAACTCATGCGGGTGGAGCGACCAATCGGTACTCTTCTGCTACTTTGGCCAACGCTTTGGGGAATCTGGATTGCGAGTAATGGACATCCTCCCATCTCAACCCTCTTAATCTTCACGCTTGGTGTCTTTATCATGCGCTCAGCTGGTTGTGTGATTAATGATATTGCTGATCGTGAATTTGATAAGCATGTTGAGCGGACAAAAGAGCGCCCCTTAACCTCTGGAAAGGTGACCTTAAAAGAGGCGATCTCGCTTCTGATGCTCCTTCTTCTAATTGCGCTTTCGCTCGCTCTCTTTCTCTCTTTAAAGACACTTCTCCTCGCCATTCCTGCTCTTTTAATTGCGCTAAGCTACCCCTATATGAAGCGCTTCCACTCACTTCCGCAGGCGCATCTTGGACTCGCTTTTGCTTTTGGTATTCCAATGGCATTTATGGAGATTAGAGGTTACGTACCTCTTGAAGCGTATCTCCTCATTTTGGCCAATATCTGCTGGACCCTTATCTACGATACTGAGTATGCGATGTGTGATCGAGAAGATGATAAGAGCATCAATGTACGCTCGTCAGCCCTTCTTTTTGAGAAGTGGTTAGGGGAGCGGGATTACTACATCATTATGGGCTTACAGATCGTGATGCTTCTTCTCCTTCTCTCCCTCTCACTCCTTCTAAATCATAGCGCAATTCTCTATCTCTCCCTCTTCGGGGTGGCACTCCTCTTCTGGCACCAGATCTGGCTCATTAAAGGGCATGATCGCTTAAGCTGTTTCAATGCATTTTTGCAGAATAATTGGGTGGGCGCGCTCTACTTTTCAGGGCTTCTGCTCCACTATCTCAACCTCCCCTATCTACCAAATGGGGGCTTATAATCGATGAAGCATCGACTCTCAAAGATCACCACTAAAGGGGGAGATCGTGGCACCACAAGCCTTGCAACTGGAGAACGAGTAGCAAAATCGAGCGCTATTATTGATGCGATCGGCACAATCGATGAGCTCAATGCAGAATTTGGCTTTCTTATCGCACTTCTTGAAGCACTCCCCTCTGATGAAAGAGCAACAATAAAAGCAGAAGAGTCGGGAGATAAGTGGCGACATTTCCAGCATCTTCTCTTTCTCATTGGAGGGGAGCTCGCCTTGCAGAAAGAATCCCTCTTTTCAGAGGAGCCGATCGATACTTTAGAGCGATCCATTGCTACGTTCACTCAACTTCTCCCCCCTTTAAAGGAGTTTATCCTCCCTTCAGGCCCCCCTCTTGTTGCTCAAATACATCGTTGCCGCACCATCACTCGCCGTGCTGAACGCTCTCTCTGGAGATTGGAGGAGAGTGAAGAGCTCCCCTCCCTTCTGCCACTGCAATGGCTCAATCGTCTCTCCGACTACCTCTTTGTTGCCGCTAGAATCATTAACCAGCGCCTTAACCAAGCGGAGCTCTACTGGCAGAGTGAGCGACTCAAAGGGGGGAGAGAGCGATGAGCTCATCATTAAAGAGTACGCTTCTCTACCTCATAACAGTTGATGAGATGAGCCTTAAATGGGCGAAAAACGTAGCGCCCCACCATCAAAAACCATTTGGCTCAAAAAAGCGGGCGGATCGTTACCTATTGGGGCGCGCCCTACTGGAGCAGATGATTCTTCATCACTATCAAATCGCTCCACCTCTTAGATTTAAGTATGCAGCGAAGGGGAAGCCCTCACTTCTAAATGCCCCAGAGATCTCTTTCAATCTTAGCCATAGCGACTCTCTTCTCGCCCTTACGATTGGTAAGAAGGGGCCGCTCGGAGTAGATATTGAGGATCATCAGCCACGAAAGAGCTTCGACGCTCTCTTAAAACGCACCTTTTCACCTGAAGAGCGGGAGTGGATTGAATCATCTCCCCACTTTTTAAGCGCATTCTTTGCACTCTGGAGCGGGAAAGAGGCGTATCTTAAAGCGGATGGGCGTGGACTCTCTGCGCTCAAAAGTTTAATTCTTAAACCGAAGGTCGGAGAGCTTAGCGGGGATCTCAAAGAGCATCGACTCTATATTGCGCCACAATTTAGACATACAGCGCTCCCCACTCAAACCCATGCATTAGCCGTTGCCACAGATGAGATGAGCCCACCCCCCACTTATGAACTGACCATTGAAGAGAGCGGGGGGGATTTTACGCTGATAAAAAAAGAGAGAGCACCTTCATGGGATTTAATTCTGATCCCATAAAGAGTGCTCTCCCCTCTTCGCTGTAAGGGATGGAACTTCTCCTGCCACGAGAAGCAAGTCCTACAACGACGGAAAAATTAGTTACTCTTCATCAATACGAAAGTCCTCTTTGCTCCCCCCGTCACGTTCAATCAACTCCCGCATCCAGACAGGCATGCGTCCACGTCCACTCCATTGTTGCGTGGGATCTTCGGGGTTTTGATACTGCATCGGGACTTTACGCCCCTTACGAGGATTTGGCTCTTTAAAGACATCACTAAAGGTTAACCCTGAATCTTCAAGGATGCCTTTGATTTGCTCGCGAACTTTTGAGGCTTCTGCTAATCGGCGTTGCTCCAACTCCTCACTTGCAAGCTTAATTAGCGCCTCTAATTCTTCCGTGGTGAGATTACCCACCTCAAGATCGATAGACATATTAGGTCCTCCTACTTTTTTGGTTATTATATAACTTAATATAAACCCTAATTATGAATAGAAATAATATTATTTTATTAAGTGCTTAATAATATAACATTGGCGAATCTTCGGATTTCGTCTGAAATCCTCAGGAAGCGTCGCTTTTGAACGATCTTCAATGATAAAACGCTCACTTAAGCTCTCATCAAGCTTAAAACGACGCAGATTGGTAGAGAAGATTAAGAATCCATCACGATCTAAAAGACGCATCGCTTGATTGATGAGCATCACATGATCACGCTGAATATCGAGAACCCCCTCCATCTGTTTCGAGTTTGAAAAGGTGGGGGGATCCATAAAGATAAGATCAAATTTCTCCTCCCCCTGCTTCATCAATGGTTTACGGCGCATCTTCTCAATACGACGATCGAGCCACTCCGCCACATCTGCATGCTGTAGCTGATGTTTTCCCCCCACAGAGTGCTCATTTAGACGAAGATTTCGCTCCGCCCAATCGAGATAGTTTCGTGATAGGTCAACAGAGAGTGTCATACTCGCCCCCCCATTTGCAGCATGCACCGTTGCTGATGCTGTATAGGAGTAGAGATTTAAGAAGCGCTTCCCCTTAGCCGATTCTCGAATCAGTTGACGTACCAAGCGGTGATCGAGAAAGAGCCCTGTATCGAGATAATCGGTAAGATTGACTAAGAGTTTAGCGTCCCCCTCCCACACCTGTTTGAAGTTGCGCTCAGAATCTTGCTTCTCATACTGCTGTTTTCCTCGCTGCCGCTCCCGCACCTTAAGATGAATATTGCGCGGATCGATCTCATCAAAAACTAAGGGAACAATACGCTCAATCTTCTTGATTCGCTCCGCAGCCCGCTCACGATCGACACTTTTAGGGGGCGCATACTCATAGATCACCATCGAATCACCATAGCGGTCGATCGCAACGTTAAAATCGGGAAGATCAGCATCATAAAGGCGATAGCAGCTGATATTCTCCCGCTTTGCCCAGCGCTCAATTTGACGACGATTCTTAAGAAGACGATTCTTAAAATCCTCCCCCCCATCTGCAAAGAGCTCTTCTGCTAAGCGCTCCTCCTCCCGCTGATCTGCAATCTCTCGATCCACAAAATATTGGGGCTCAATAGAGAATTGTAGATAGGTACAATCGAGGGGACCGTTGAAGAATTTGTTGCGCTTCTCAGCACGAATGCCCATCACCCGCCCAAGCTCAATGTCAGAGGTGATAACGCCTGCGGTAAAACCTTCATATTGGCGCATCCAATCCCCAAGATCTTGATACGTTTTAATGAGCTCCTCTTTCTCTCCTAAACGCTCACCATAGGGGGGATTGGTCACAATGAGCCCCCGCTCGTACGCCCCATCTTTTTCTACCGCTTGAAACGGTTTATGAATAAACTTCATATTTTTAAGCACACGCGCCCGATCGGCATTCGCTTTCGTGATTCCAATCATTCGAGCGCTCTGCTCAATCCCGAGTAGCTTCCCTTCATAACGGAGCTCTCCCGCCTTAGCGCGCGCTTCAGCTTCCGCTCGCACTTCATGCCAGATAGCTGCTTCAAAACGGCGCCAATGCATAAATCCAAACTCATGACGATAGAGACCAGGAGCGACATCTCTCGCCATCAACGCAGCTTCAATCAAAATGGTACCCGCTCCACAGAGAGGATCGATAAAATCCTCATTTTGAGCCGCCTTTTCAGGCCAATTGGAGCGATAGAGGAGCGCTGCGGCAAGATTCTCCCGAATAGGGGCGACCCCTTGCTCTGTTCGAAATCCACGCTTATGGAGTGGATCGCCACTAAAATCGAGGTAGAGAGTGTATCGATTCTCATCAATATGGAGATGAAAACGGAGCTCAGGCGCATCAGTATCCACATCAGGGCGTGTTCCCATCAGATCACTAAAATAATCCGCAATCGCATCTTTCACACGTAGCGCTGCAAAATGGGTATGAATTTTAGGGTTTCGACGGGTCGTAACATGGGTAGCAAAGGTATTATCCTCTGTCATATGGGAAGACCACGGAAAGAGGGAGAGCTCCCGATAGAGGGTATCTAAATCTTTAAAATCCCCCTCCTTTAATTGCAGCAGTAGCCGTGATCCACAACGGATCCAGAGCGCTGCTCGATAAGCGTCACGCACCTCCCCTTCAAAGATAACGCCCGTTGCCTTCTGTTTTCCTTCAATATTGAGTGCTCGAAGCTCCTCTACAACGTAGGGTGCGAGTCGATCTGCACAGGTAATATAAAATTGCGCCATCTTTTTAGGTCCTTCTCTTTTAGCGTTATCGTCAATCAAATAAAGAGGCTAATCATAGCCTGAAACGGGGCTTTAGTTGGGAATAAATTCCCCATTTTAATGATGTTTTTTCCCACCCATAAATACCGTGAGAAAGAGGATAATCACAATCGTTCCACCGATAAAGACACCCCAGCCTCCAAGGAGAGCATTCCCCACCAGAATGGCGATCAGTAGTAGCAGAAAAAGTATCATCGGCGCCCCCTAAAATAAGCTCAGGCAGAAGAGAGAGTTCCAAACGGAATTTAAATAGGGAGAGTATAGCATGCAACATCGCTATAATCTCTCCTCTTTATGCGGTTTGAGCCCCTTTTTCCCCAATTCTTTAAGAGTATTGAGTAAGATCAGCCAATTACTCCAAAAATAATCGCTAACATTAATCAAATAATATTAATCTCTGCGATTATTTCCCCCCTGCTGGGTTGGGCTTTGATAGAGAGAAATTGACATCAAGAGTGAGCCGTGCATTTAATGCACCATTGTGTCACGTAAATAATAGAGTACTCTTCCTCCTCAAAAGGGGGGAAAGAGTGTAAAAAAGGAGGAGCGAGTATGGCTCGTGAAACGTGGAGTAATAAGATTCTCTACATCTCAACCGTTGCAGGTGCAACGATCGGCTTTGGTGCAACTTGGCGTTTTCCCTATCAGGTGGGGCAAAATGGTGGGGGAGCTTACCTTTTAGTCTTCATCTTAGCAATGCTTGTTTTAGGCATTCCGATGTTGATGGCGGAGCATATTATTGGGCGCCGTCTACAGACCAATACAGTGGATGCGTTTGGAACAAAAGAGGCAAATAATCCTGTCAGTCGCTGGTGGAAGAGTGTTGGAATCATCGCAATTCTTGGAGCATTTGGCATTCTCGCCTACTACATGGTGCTCGGTGGATGGGTGATCAACTATATTGTCGATATCGCAACCAAAGAGATCGATCTCTCCACCCCAATAGCGGGAGCAGCAGGGCAGGAGATGATTAGCCATTACTTCAATCTCTCCATTAGCAATTCAGGAAAGATTCTACTCTATACAGGGCTCTTTGTTGCGGTGAATTACCTCATCTTAGTAAAAGGGATCATTAAAGGAATTGAGCGGATGATCTCTTATGTGATGCCCCTCTTCCTTGGGATTGTTCTAATCATGATTGCTCGCTCCTTAACCCTGCCCGATGCGATGCAGGGGGTCGCTTTCTACCTCACGCCAGACTTTAGCAAGATCAATAGCGATGTCTTTCTTCAAGCGCTTGGACAGGTCTTCTTTGCACTCTCTATCGGTTTTGGGGTGATGATTACCCTCTCCTCATACTTGAGTAAAGAGGAGGATATGGTCAATATTAGCCTCTCAGCGGGGGTGATTAATACGCTGATTCCCCTTGCGATCGGTTTTATTATCTTCCCTGCAATCGCCTCAGCGGGGATCGATCCAGAAGCGGGGCCAACACTTGTCTTCCAAGTATTACCAACCGTCTTCTCCAATATGTGGGGGGGAACGATCTTTGCGCTCCTCTTCTTCACTCTTCTTCTCCTTGCCGCGCTCACCACATCTGTCACGATCTATGAGGTGATTATTACAACACTTGTGGAGAAGAGTAAGCTGACCCGCTCAATGGCAACAGCCATTACGTTGGGGGTGATCTTTCTCTTTGGGAATCTCCCTTCCGTTCTCTCAGATGGAGTCTGGAGCGAAGTGAGACTCTTTGGCCGCTCAATTTTTGATAGCTTCGATTACATCAGCGCCAATATCTT
>JASLFR010000008.1 GCA_030150565.1 Cardiobacteriales bacterium
CCAATGATGAGAAGACGAGGAATCGCACCGTTTGAATTGCGCTCCTCCCCCTCACCAAGCTCAAAGCGGCCACTATGGAGATCGATGGAGAGTGCAGCCACATCATCGAGAAGAGATTGCTTCAATGTTAAGAGAAGATCAGCTCCAAGATTTGAGATATCTTGCCCAACTGTCCGCTCTCTTAAAGCGTCGGTCACCATTTTTGATGGATCGAAGAGTGCATTGTAGAGGGTGCGCCCATAGAGTGCATACTGCACCAGTTTTGCTGAGCGCACTCCGTAACGATCATAGAGTCGATACCCCTCTTTTAAGGTGGAGATTGGGAGATACTCGATAGCGGGAATATGGCGATGGAGAAGGTGGCGATACCGCTCGCTCACCGTTTCAATCATCGTTAACGCCTCAATGAGGGTGAAATCGAGCTCTTTTTTTCCATAATAAGCACTGATTTTATGGTGAATCGCTAACGCATGCTGATCGAGGGTAGACCAGTCGCTCTGCTCTTTAAGTGCCTTTGCATTCTCTTGCTGCATTTTGCGCCAAAGCTCCACCTCCTCTTCACTCCAGAGCTTTGAGGGCTCAGCAAAAGAGGGGATCTCCTCCTGCTCTATTCTGATCTTCTTCCCCACTCCCCCCCTTTTTTGATTCCTTTTTTTACTAAGAAAGAGGGAGGGAATCATCATAAGAAGTGTTGTGATAAGAAGGGTGAGTGAGAGAGAGAAGAGATGCCCATAACGGATCGATAAGCCGATGCCGTAGAGCATTAAAATGATCATCGGCAGAAAGAGGTAGAGGAGCGCGCGCCCAATGCGTGCTCCAAAGAGATCATGTAGGAGCCAGTAGACTCTTTTTAGCCGTTTCATGTGCCCTTCTCCTTCTCAAATGTGTCGCGATAGAGGTTCTGTAGCGCATCTAAATCTTCTTCACTCAATCTATCCCCCTTAGAGCGGCGGTAGAGGTAGAAGCAGGCGGCGCGACCAAGAGCGATCGTGGTTCCATAAGTGAGCGCACTCGCTGTTGCTGCCCCAACTGTCTGCCCATAGGCGGGAATCAGTTTAATCAATTGCCGAGCACCAAGTTTAAGAGAGTATTGCAGCGCAAAAGCGCCCCCGAGTGTCGCCAAAAATTGTTTTACTAACCCTTTTGAATGCTCCAAACCATACTCTTTAGCGAGTGATAGAATCATCTTCGATTGAATAGCGGGTACGCCCACCGCTCCAATGATGGGGAGAAGATCGGTAGCGGCTGCTTTTTTCGCATACCCTCTGATCCTCTCTCGATTTTTTCGGTAGAGTTGCTGCTCCTCCTTAAGAGAGCGCTCCCCTTGCAGCGTTAAAGCGACTTCAGGGAGCAGGCGAGAGAGGGTATCTACAAGCGCCTCATAATGATAAACATCCCTCTCTTTTCCCGATTCTGGATAGAGATCAACCTCCACCCAGATCACCCCCTCTTTCGGCTTTAGAATCTTTCGAATCAGCTCATTGAAGTGGTGAATTCGATCTTTGCGCTCTTTTTCAGAGAGCTGTAACGCTGCGGTATAGATCACCATAAAAGGGAATCTCTCTTTAGCGAGAATTTTGAGCGCATTAAAGAGCTCCTCTTGCTCCTGATCTACCAACTTAATGGTGATTAAGAGGAGGTGACTCGCCTCACGAGCGGTTTTTAGATCCTCAAGGGGATCGTAATTCGCCTCCCCCAATCCTCGACTATCTAAAAAGCGCATCAAGGGCTCTTTTTTAGGGAAGTTATAAAATTTCGAGTAGGGGGTACAGGGGGCAAATCCACGCCCAATCTCGATGAAGGAATCCCCCGTTAGTACCTTTATGAGGGAGGATTTCCCCGCCCCACTCTTTCCAAGTAGCCAAAGTGTCGGTAATGCTTGCATACTCCGCGCCTCTCAACGTAAATTAATCTCTTCTAGTATAGAAGATCTTTAATGATTAACTTTTTAATTAACTTATTGCCGTAAGGTTTCTGATGAAAGATTCGCTCTGGATTACCGATATTCGCCCAACGCTCCCCGAACCGACTCCCCTTAAAGAATCGATCAATGCCGATATTGCGATTATTGGGGGAGGTTTTGTAGGGCTCTGGAGCGCACTCATGATTAAAGAGAGAGCGCCTGAAAAGAGGGTTGTAATTTTGGAGCGCTCTTTTTGTGGTGCAGGGGCTTCGGGGCGAAATGGGGGCTTTGTCTCTAGCTGGTGGTCACGCCTCCCATTCTTGATCGACCTTTGTGGCGTTGAGGAGGGATTAAAGATCGCCCAAGCCTCTGAAGAGAATATTGAAGCGATCAAAGCGTTCTGTATCGATGAGAAGATCGATGCCGATTTTTGGCAAAGTGGTTGGATCTGGAGTGCTACCGCCCCATCGCAAGAGGGGGATTGGGATGAAGTTCTTAAACTCACAAAGCGGTATGGATACTCCATCTATCACCCCCTATCGCCTGCTCAACTCTTAAAGCGAACAGGTTCTCAGCTTCACCGCTCTGGGGTGGTTGAGGAGAGTAATGCTACCCTCCACCCTGCAAAATTGGTGCGGGGGCTCTACCGTGTTGCTAAAGCACGAGGAGTTGAGATCTTTGAAGAGAGTGAGGTATTTAAGGTTGAGCAATCCTCCCCTGCAAAGCTGATGACAAAAGAGGGGCGCGTTACAGCAGAGCGGGTGATTATTGCTAATAATGTCTGGGCCGCTCGATTGATTCCTCAACTAAAGCGTGCCCTAATCCCTGTCACAAGTACTATTATTGCCACAAAACCGATGCCCGATTATCTTGAGAAGATCGGTTGGAAGGATGGAACGTCGATCTGCGATTCTCAATTGATGATTAACTACTACCGCACCACTAAAGATGATCGAATCTGTTTCGGTAAAGGAACTGCCGCACTCACTTTTGGGAGTAAAATTCCTCCCAATTATGGAGCAGCCCCCTCTTTAGCTCAGGAGACGGCAGAGGATTTTCTTCGCACCTATCCTGAAGTGAAAGAGCACCATTTTGATGCTATCTGGTCTGGCCCGATTGATCGTACTTACGATAGCTTCCCCCTCTTTGGAACGTTAAAAGGGGCACCCCATATCGCTTACGGGGTTGGATGGAGTGGAAATGGGGTGGCGCCAAGCCGAATTGGAGGGGTAATCTTGAGTGCGCTTGCACTCGATGAGGAGAATTTCTGGACACGCTCCCACTTAATTAATCGCCCCTTTCGCTCCTTTCCCCCTGAGCCTTTTCGTTATCTTGGGGGAAATCTGGTCCGTTCAGCGGTTAAGCGGAAGGAGAGAGCACTTATAGAGGGGAAGAGAGCGAAGCTCTGGGATCATCTCTTGAGCAGACTCGCTCCCGTTGGGAGTTAATAGAAGCAGACGACTTACGATCAAGCCCTCCTCCACTCCCATAAAAGAAAACCTGATCGCAAGCCACACATTAAGTATAGCAGTTTGAAAGTATGTAGCTATTTATCTATTTGATTAAAATCATAAAAGCTATATCTATTTCATAATAGGAGGAGAATCAGGGGGAAATAAAAAAAGCTCACTCCTTCTGGGTGAGCTTTTAAGATTTAATCTATTTTATGATTAAGGATTATTTTGCAGGGCGAACCGCTGTAACCTCAATCTCTACACGCCATGCTGGATGTGCCAATTTTGCCACTTGGAACGCAGAACGAGCGGGTAATTTTTCTGTTACCTTCTCATCGTAAAATTGGCTATACCCCTCCATAAAGCCTTTAAAATCCATCGTGCCCCCACTCTCTTCACCCCCAACGAGGAAGACCTGCATTTTTACTACATCTTCCATCGTAAGATCGAGCGTTTCGAGGTGCTGTTTAATCTGATTTAAGACATTGATGGTCTGTGTTTTGGTATCGCCATACGCTTCGAGCGATTCATCTTCACTTTGAGGATCGATCTTTGTAGGGACTTTTCCACTAAGGAAGATCATATTTTGACCCGCTGTCACTTCAACCGATTCTGAGATCGGCATTCCTGATAATTTATGGTAAATATTTGCATCATCAGCCATAGAGATACCTGCCATTAGGGGGAGTGCTAGAAGTAGTGATTTAAATTTCATAATAAAACTCCTGTAGATTCGATTATTTAAAGCGATTCATGCTAAAGGGTTTAACATCGATAATGGGCTCTCTCCCCATAATGAGGTCAGCGGTTACTTCCCCTGCTGCTGGCCCTTCAGTCATACCCCAGACTGTTGCGGTATTGATCACTAAACCAGGGTATTTATCAACTTCGGTAATGATCGGTAACTCATCTGCTGTTGGGCTTACAATTGCGCCCCAACGCTCAACCACTTTAGAATCTTTAAATTGTGGGAATTCCGCTTTCATGCGATCAAATACCCCATCAAGGTGAGCATTATTAGCGGTTGCTGTTGCGACACGCCACTTCTCAAAGGGGCTCACCTCATCAAATTTCCAAGAGGTTGGAATCTTAAAGGAGGTGAAGAGGTCTTTACCCATCTTCAATTCAAGCGGTAACTCTCCCCCTGTTAAGAGATGCATAAACTTAGGAGCGAGAAGGAAGCTATCTTTCACAATTGAGCTTGTGAAGATACGGGGTGCTACAGCGTATGTGCCATCTGCTTGCTCACGGAAGTGGATCCCGTTTGGAAGGTGAACATTCCCTTTGGGAGCATTTGGTACCCCTTCAACTCGCTGCTGTGAGAGGTAGACATTAAGAGTTGGGAGATCCACCCCTAAATTCCCCATAAAGAGGCGAGACCAGATTCCCCCCGCTAAGACGACTCGTGACGTTTTGATCGCCCCTTTTTCGGTAACAACATCAGAGATTTTACCCCCTTCCGTCTCAATACCACGTACCGCACAGTTGGTGAAGATCTTCACCCCAATTCTCTTTGCGTACTCTGCTAAAACAGGTGTTCCGATCTCAGGGTCAACACTCCCTGCATCCTCTTCAAATCCAGCAACTTCCCAATTAGATTGAGCATTTGGAAGACGCTTTGCAAGCTCCTCTCCCCGAATGATGCGGGTATTAAGACCACTATCAAAGCCTGGATCTTTATTGAGTTCGATCCACGCTTTAACGCTCTCTAGCTCTTTCTCCGTCTCGATCGCTTCAACGCGCCCCTGTGTGCGGTAGCTTGTATCTGCACCTACGCGCTCATTCATGCCACGCCACAATTTTTTACCATAATGGTGGAGGGGGAAGATTTCAGGTGAGGTTTTATAGCTGATGATCTGGCTATAGGCACGCCCCGATTGCTCGCCAGCTACCTCCCCTTTTTCACAGATTGTGACGCCAACGCCCCGCTCTGCAAGATTAATCGCGGTCATAATTCCTTGAATACCACCGCCGATAATCACAACATCTGACGATTTAGGAAGAGGCCCCTCACTCCCTTTCACAGGGAGCGCACGTGATGATGACTCAATTAAGGTCCCTTCACGGCGAATCATGGGTGTTAAAATAGAAGCACCTGCAACTAATGCTCCTGCAGCTCCTACTCTTACAAGAAACTTCCTACGTGATATTTTCATTAATTTAATCCTTGTTTACATCTAATTAATTAGCCACTTTTGGTGGCGTTTATCTATTTAACGCTAAAGCAATGGTTTGCTTTACTCTTCTAGCAATTGATATTTATCAATTTATCTCTAATTGTAGTCCTTTTTTCGGGGAGATGAGTGAGGGATTAACTATCAATAGCTGCTTATTCTTTTATCTTCTCAATCGAAGGGGGAGCGATTTTGTCAATAATTGGTTGAATCTCTTAGAGGTATTGCTCAATAGAGAAGAGAGATGAATCCCTCTTTTTAGAGGAGAGCGCTCACTAAAAGTTAGAGAAAGAGGAAGAGATATATCGATATGGGTGCCCTACTTCTATTTTTTTTTCGCTAAACTTTGACTTAACAGTTGCCGAAAGGTGCGAGGAATAGGATCTCGCAACTGATCTTTACGAATCAGCATCGAGAAAGAGGCTTGATAGTGGTAGATCTCGGGCATAATTTTGATGAGCTCCCCGCTCTCTACCCACGGTTTAGCAAACTCTTCAGGAAGATATCCTACAAATTGGCCTGAAAGAATCATTAGTAACTGGCTCTCCATACAATCGGCAGTTGCCGTTGGCTTATTGAAGCCTTTTCGAGTGATTTTGCGGGTACTCCAGTAGGAACGCCCCACGATATTAGATCGGGAGACGATATCTGTATCGAGATGAGGTGTTGTCGCTAAGGGGTGGAGGTGACCACAATAGAGATACTGCTCTTCATCGAAGAGCCTCTCGGACCAGATTCCATTAGCAATTTCGTTAAATGATCCGATCGCAACCGTTAGCTCATTGTCTAGAATCTTTTTTTGTAACGTTTGGGGATCTTCTATTGTTAAGTGAATATTTACACTAGGATGTTTTTGATTAAACTCTCTAATAACTGATGAGATAGGAATCATATTATTGGAGAAGAGCCCATCTAAAATACCGATTCTTAAGTTTCCTATGAAGAGATTATTTAATTCTGCTGTTGCACGATTAAATTGATCGATCTCCTCCATTATATGGCGCATATTTTGATAGTAGCGCTCCCCTTTCTCTGTAAGTTGAAAGCCCCCTCTACCTCTTAAGCAGAGTTTAAAGCCGATGCTCTCTTCTAATGCTGATAAATGATTGCTCAAAGCGGAAGCGGAAAGATTTAATTCATCTTGTGCGCCAATAAATCCTTGATGTTTTACAATACTGTCGAAGACTTTTAAGAGCCTAATATTTAATAAATTATTCATAACCTACTCTCCTGCATAATTTTTTATTCTTCAGTAATTATAAAAGTAACTTTTTATAAAGACTCATTTATCTTTATCCAAATTTTATGCATAGTGAAAGAAATAATAATAAAAGGTCACCAGTGACCGAAAAGATAAATGGAGGAGATGAGGATGCTAATCGACATTACAATTGTGGCGATTTATGCCATCGGAATTTTGATGGTTGGTGCATATAGCATGCGTCGCGCAAAGAACTCAGAAGAGTATTTAGTTGCGGGGCGAAGCTTAGGTACCTTCATGTATTTAGGTGCGCTATCAGCAACAATTTTGGGAGGAGCCGCTACTATTGGCACCGTTAGCTTAGGGTACCGTTACGGTATTTCCGGCTTTTGGCTTGCAGGAAGTTTAGGATTAGGCGTCATTGTGCTCAATGTCTTCCTTGCTAAGCACCTTATTAAATTGAAAATCTTCACGGTTACACAGGTTTTAGAGCTCCGTTACAACACGATTGTGCGCAATATCAGTGCATTAATCATGATTGTAAATACATCGATGGTCTCAGTAGTCTCGATTTTAGGAATGGGGACGATTCTTAAGGTCTTTTTCGGTCTCGATCTTTGGCAAGGAGTTTTATTGGCGGGGGGAATCGTTCTGATCTACTCCGTAATTGGGGGAATGTGGTCCATCACTCTTACCGATATTATTCAATTTATTATTCAGACTGTTGGGTTGATGTTCATCATGCTTCCAATTGCAATCTATAAAGCGGGAGGGATGGAGGAGTTTGTCGCGCAAGTCCCTGCAACAGGCTTTAAACTCGATACGATTGGAATAGGGATGATTACTACCTACTTCTTAATCTACTTCTTTGGCGTAATTATTGGGCAAGATATTTGGCAACGTGTTTTCACAGCAAGAGATGAGAAAGTTGCACAAAGAGGGGGATTCCTAGCAGGGGTTTATTGCATCATTTATGGCTTAGTCTGTGCGTTGATCGGTATGGCGGGAAAGATTATTCTCCCTGAGCTTGCTAATAGCAATGATGCTTTTGCGGCGATGTTACAAAACGTGCTTCCTATTGGAATTAGAGGAATCGTATTAGCGGCAGCGCTCTCCGCTCTTATGTCTACGGCAAGTGGAGGGCTTCTTGCAGCTTCTACCACGTTAACAGAGGATATCTTCCCTATCTTTAAGCGGATGCGTGCAAAATATCGCTCTAATGGGATGGATGAAGCGAGTGAGCGAGAATCTAATCTTCTATTTAATCGAATCGCCACAGCTGCAGTTGGCGCAACAGTGCTTGGTTTGAGCCTCCTTTTTGATGATGTTCTTACAGCACTCGCCTTTGCCTACAATCTCTTAGTTGGAGGAATGTTGATCCCATTAATCGGTGCGATCTACTGGAAGCGGGCAACAACTCAAGGTGCGGTAGCAGCGATGACACTTGGATTTAGTGCAGTTGCATTCTTTATCTATAAAGATGGAATCGATGCGAACTCTCCCATCTATTACGGCTTACTTGTCAGCATTATCACCTTTATTGGGGTGAGTTTAGCCACCTACCGTAAAGAGACGAGTACGCCAACGATAGAGTCATTGTTAGAGCAGAAGTAAATGTAATTAAAAATAAGTAGGGGCCGTATTCTCCCCTATGGGACGCTCTAAAATCTACTTTAGAGGCGAGCGTCCACTCTTTTCTAAAACCATATAAGGAGTTTAAAATGAGTAAATATCAACCCTTAAGCGGCAATCTTATGCCAAGAGCGGGGGGAATCGCAACGATGTTGCGCCTTCCATATGTGACTGAATTAAAAGGGAGTGAATTAGATGCGGCATTTGTCGGTATCCCTCTTGATATTGGAACATCATTTAGAAGTGGCGCTCGCTTTGGGCCAAGAGGGGTGCGTTCAGAGTCAGTAATGATTCGCCCCTATAACCAAGCAACGGATGTTAATCCTTTCGATCACATCAATATTGCAGATATTGGGGATGTTCCTATTAACACTTACAATCTTGCAAAGACGGTCGAAATTATTGAGAACTTTTACGACAACCTCGTAGAGCACAATATTATTCCTATTTCGATTGGTGGAGATCATACGGTCACCCTCCCTATTCTTCGCTCATTAACGAAAAAGCATGGTCCTGTAGGTCTGATTCATGTGGATGCTCACTCAGATGTAAATAGTGAGATGTTTGGAGAGGCGCTTGCACACGGTACTACCTTCCGTCGTGCTGTTGAAGAGGGCTTGCTCGATACCGATCGCGTTGTACAGATCGGTATTCGTGGACAATCTCTCGATGCGGGGGATATTGAGTGGAGTGTAGAGCAGGGCTTCCAAGTGGTGCAGGCGGAAGAGTGTTGGCATAAATCGCTCGAGCCCTTAATGGCTCAAGTACGTGAAAAGATGGGGGATGGTCCTGTCTATCTCTCTTACGATATTGATAGTATCGAACCGAGTATGGCTCCTGGAACAGGAACCCCTGAAGTTGGAGGCTTAACAGTCATTCAAGCGATGGAAGTTATACGGGGTTGTGCAGGCTTAAACTTAATTGGGTGTGATTTAGTAGAGGTTGCACCGATGTACGATACTACGGGAACAACAGCACTGATTGGTGCAAACCTACTTTATGAGATGCTCTGTGTATTACCTAAAGTTGTTGCCGAAAAAGAGGGGCGTTAAGAGCCTATTAAATCAATGGGATCTATCTCTGATAGATACTTATTGAAGAATGAAAGAGAGGGGGAGACTCCTCTCCCCCCTTTTAAATCTATATATAACCGAATGGAGGAAGAGCCATGACCCAAAAAACTATAACTATTGGTCAATATCTTTGTCAGCGTTTAGCCGAAGTGGGGTGTGATTCCATTATCGGTGTTCCTGGAGATTTTAATTTACCCCTTTTAGAGGAGATTGAGCGTTGTGATACCCCTCGTTTTGTAGGGACTTGTAATGAGCTTAATGCTGGATACGCTGCAGATGGTTACGGGCGTATTAAAGGGATCTCTGCCCTATTAACAACGTATGGGGTAGGTGAATTAAGCGCAATTAACGCTGTTGCAGGAGCGTATGCTGAACATATCCCGATGGTGGTGATTACAGGAACCCCTGATCGTCAAAGTATTCGTAAACGAATTCCGATGCATCACACTTTAGGAGATGGCAATTATGAAAATATGTACAATTGCCACCGCGAATTTACTGTAGCTCAAGCGCATTTAACGGTTGAGAATGCCGCTCGAGAGATTGATCGTCTAATTGTTGCTACCATTCAACATAAGCGTCCTGTTTATATGCAGATACCTGCTGATATTAGCTATTTAATGATTGAGGCACCTAAAGCACCCCTCAATCTCACCCTTGCAGCGCAAGATACCCAAGCGCAAAATGCAGCGATTGAAAAGGCGTTATCGTGGATTAACGGGGCTACAAAACGGGCCCTTCTTTATGATCGAGATGTAATGCGTTACAACCTTGAGCCGCAACTGCTTCAATTGATAGAGAAGGGAGGATTACCCTTTGCGAATCATATTGGTGCAAAGTGTGCTCTCTCTGAAGAGCATCCGCTCTGGCTTGGAAATTATGTTGGAGGAGCAAGCGCTCCTCATGTAAAAGAGGGAATTGAGGAGGCGGAGGTGTTAATTGCGGTAGCTCCCCTCTTTGATGATATTAGTAGCGCCCTTTTTACCCATCAGATGCCTGAAAAGACGATCTATATCTATCCTGAATATATTGAGATTGAGGGGGTTCAGTATGAGGGAATCAATCTTCATGAAGTGATTGATGCGCTTATTGAGGGGATTAACCCTTCCGCTATTGAGCATAAAACACCACTTGCTGAGCCACAAAGTGTGACTGTAACTCCTAAGCAAAATGAACCCTTAACGCAAAATTATCTTTGGAATCGTCTGCGTGGATTCTTCAGAGAGGGGGATGTTGTTCTGATGGATAATGGAGCCTCGAGCGCTGCACTTGAGGAGATTCAGATGCCTAAAAATTCAACTTACGTTGGACAGCAACTCTGGGCGTCGATCGGATTTGCGCTCCCTGCAACGCTCGGTACTCTTTTAGCTGCGCCTGAGCGCCGTAATGTACTCTTTATTGGAGATGGTGCATTTCAGCTTACAGCTCAAGAGCTATCCACCATTTTAGGGAATGATTTAAAGCCGATCATCTTCTTGATTAATAATCGTGGATATACGATTGAACGCTTTATTTTAGGGAAAGAGGCGCGCTTTAATAACGTTGCTAATTGGGATTATAGCGCTCTTCCTGCCTTATTTACCCGTTCAAACGAGAGTGCGGATATCTTTGTTGCTGGGTGTGAATCTTCATTAGAAGAGGCGCTTTTAGCAGCAGAAGAGTCGGATAAACTTGTTTTTATTGAACTTCTTTTAGAACCGCTTGATGCCCCCGAAGGGTTTGAAGAGGTGGGGTATCAGATTGCAGAGTATACTTATGGACCTTTCGGCCCCCGTCCATAAAAAGTATTGAAAAATTAGAGAGAGCCCCTTCTTAATAAAGGGGCTTTTTTATTCTTAAAGCAAAGTAGTGGTATGATCCCTCAACTTATATTTTAGATCGCCAAAAAGAGAGAGCCCTTTATGAAGAGAGAAGAGATGAGCAGAATATGGATCGATGCCGATGCAATCCCCAATACGATTAAGGAGATTCTCTACCGTGTGGCTAAAAGGGAGCAGATTACCATCACATTTGTGGCGAATCAGTGGCTTACTCTCCCCCCATCTCCCTACTTAAAATCGATTCAGGTGCTCTCTGGTTTTGATGAGGCGGATAATGAGATTCTCCGTCTAACAGAGCGGGGGGATCTTGTCGTAACAGACGATATTCCTCTTGCGAGTGAAGTGTTGGAGAAGGGGGGAAGTGCACTCAATCCTCGAGGCTTTTTTTACGAATCGGGGAGTATTGAGGCGCAATTAACGATGCGCGAGTTTCACGATAATTTACGAGCAAGCGGAATTCAGACAGCTGGCCCTAAAGCGCTCACCCCAAAAGATCGTCAAGCCTTTAGTAATGCGCTCGATCGCTGGTTGCGGGATTATCATCGTGCTCGTAATAAGTGAGTTTAATTTGAAGGCGGCATTGAACGTTTTCGATCGTTAAAGAGGAGAGCCTCCAGTAGTAGGAGGCTCATCTTGCTTGAGTGGTGAAGGGGTTAGGTTGAGGCCCTCACCCGTTGGTAGATAGTGCGAGAGAGCGCTCTATTGAGGTCTGGAGAGTTGAGAAAGTGCATTGTAATAATCTGATTTGCATTATGAGTCTCTAACGCATATTGATTGATCTTTTCAGGATAGTCGCTATACATCACCTGATCTTCGGCATTGTTTTTTACCTGATCCATCAATGATTGATCATTTCTTACCTTCTCTTCAATCCCTTTAATCCAGTGGAGGCAATCCTCCTCACTCAATCCCATTGCGCCAAAGTGCTCGTTAAAGAGCTCAATTAACTGATCGAGTGCAATCTCCTCAGCAGCGTGTGCTCTTCCTGATCCTGCTGCTACGCTCCCTTTTAGCCCTTCGCTCTCCCCCTCTTCAAGGGCGATCTCTCCTTGACGAATTGGGGTTAGGCGGTAATGGGTCATCTCAAGATTAGTTAAATCGACCACTTCACTCTCAAAGGGTCGCTCTTTTAGAAGGGGGGCAAGGTAGCGGGCGAAGAGATTTAAGCGCTCAAGATCGGGGGATTCAAAATCCACCAATTGGCTGATGAAGCTATAAAAACGGGTGTAGCTTCCAAGATCTTTCTTAAAGAGGATGAGCTGATCGATCTCCTCTTTTGCAAGATTTATCTCATCTTCAGCGTTGGCGATTAAGATGGGATCTTTGCTCTTCTTTGTCCGCTCTAGGAGATTCTTTTTATGGAGAAACTCTCGATACGCCTCTTGGTAGCGCTTACTCCACCGATCACGGGCGGGCTTAATAAAGCTACTTACATCCTCATTATTTGAGGAGAGGTAGACCTCTACAAAGCGTTCAACTTCATGCCATTTAAAGATTTCAGCTGCACAGAGTTTATCGAAAAGATCAAAGACAAGATCGGGGTCGGAATTCTCTGTTAATACTGCCTCTCTATAGTAGGGGAGAAAAGCAGCCTCAATCTCCTCAGGGGTGTTGATAAAATCGAGAATATAGACAGTTTCAGCACTCTTTCCAGGATAGGTTCGATTGAGGCGAGAGAGGGTCTGTACACACTCAACGCCACCGAGCTTTTTATCCACATACATGGCACAAAGTTTTGGTTGGTCGAACCCCGTTTGATACTTATTTGCGACCAGTAAGAGCTGAAACTGATCGCTATCGAGCGCTTCAGGAATCTCTCTTCCCCGTAAGTTGGGGTTGATGCTCCGCTCTGTAAAACTCTTTCCGATTAGCGCCTCTGCGTGGGGATCATCTTCGGTAAAGAGTACCTCTCCAGAGAAGGCGGCAAGAATCCCCATCTCTTGATATTGATGGCTCTCTAAATACTCCTCAAACGCCCTTTTATAGAGCACTACCTCTTTGCGGGAGCTGGTTACAATCATCGCTTTTGCGTGCCCCCCTAAGAGATGAGCCACATTTTTTCTAAAGTGCTCTACGATCACTTTCACTTTTTGGGCGATATTGTAGCCATGTAGCCGCACCCACTGCATCGCTTTGCGATTCCCTTCACGGCTATCAACAACATCTTCCCGCTCCTCTAGCTTTTTAGCGAGCTTAAAAGCGACCTCGTAGTTGGTGTAATTTTTAAGCACATCGATGATAAACCCCTCCTCAATCGCTTGACGCATAGTGTAGAGGTGGAACGGCTCGGGGCGATTATGCTCACTATCGATCGGCGCATTAGGATTGGGGAGCGTGCCAAAAAGCTCAAGCGTCTTTGCTTTTGGAGTGGCGGTAAAGGCGTAGTAGTTAAGATTGGGAGTTGAGTGGCGATTTTTCGCTAGAAGATTGAGCTTATCTTCCGTGCTTTCAGGTTGAGTGCCATCAATGCTTAAGGTGCTTTTTAGCTGGCTTGCGGTGCTGCCTGTTTGGGAGGAGTGCGCCTCATCAGCGATGATGCCGTAGCGATTATTTTTAAGCGCTACATTCTCCTCTAAATGTTGTAGCACAAAGGGGAAGCTCTGGATTGTAACGATAATGATAGGGCGCTTCTCAATCAGCGCTTGGCTTAGCTGTTCCGATTTAGAGCTTGTCCCCTCCCGTATCGCCTCCACTACCCCTTCAACACGCCCAAATTGACTAATCGTTGCTTGTAGTTGTTGATCGAGCACACGCCGATCGGTAATGACAATCACCGAATCGAAGATTCGTTCTCCCTGCTCATCTTGTAGCTTTGAGAGTTGGTGAGCACTCCATGCGATAGAGTTTGATTTTCCCGATCCTGCACTATGTTGAATAAGATAGCGCTCCCCAAATTTTTTATGGCGCGCCTCTGCTACCAACTTTCGTACCACATCCCACTGATGGTAGCGGGGGAAGATGAGGGACTCTTTCACCCTTCTTCTGCCGCTTGCATCTGATTCAAAGGTCACATTTAGATGGATGAAGTGCTCTAGAATATCGAGGAGATTCTCCCGCTCGAGCACCTCTTTCCAGAGATACTCTGTTGCATATGCGCCCACCTCTTTTGGAGCATCATTCCCAGCGCCCCCCTCTTTTGTGCCGCGATTGAAGGGGAGGAAGAAGGTTTTTTCCCCCTCTAGTTTTGTGGTCATGTAGACATCAAATTGGCTAACGGCGAAGTGAACGATCGCCCCCCGTTTAAAGGTGAGGAGCGGCTCTCTGCCCCCTCTTTTTATGGGGTTTCGATCCCGCTTATATTGAGCGATGGCATCATCGATCGCCTGCTTAAATTCTGATTTAAGCTCCATCGTTGCGATTGGTAACCCATTTAGGAAGAGGACAAGATCGATGCGCCCTTTCCCCTCTTCGCTGTAGTTGAGCTCCTCTACAACACGGAGGATATTCCCCTCATATTGCGTATTGAGCTCTGCGTTATGGTGGCTCTCTGGCTTTGCCTGCATACATTTTAGGGTGATGTTGCGGGTTTTAATCGGCTCTCGTAGAAGGCCGAGCACCCCATATTTTCTAAGCTCCCCCGCCGTTTGGCTCTTAGCGTTGCCATTTAAGCGTTTTAGGAGGAGTGTCTCTAGCTCCTCTCTATATTTCTCTCTATAGAGGGTGGTGAACTTCTCCCACTCTCTCTTTTGGGTGGTGGAGAGATATTCGATTAGATCCTCAAGATAGAGTGCGGTTTTTTTGTTGTATCCGCTATTGTTGCCAAGTCGCCAACCGTGTTGAGTCAGATGTTGAAGAATCGCATTTTGAAAATGTTTTTCACGGGTGGAATCTCTCATGATTACTCCTTATCGTTCTCTTTGATGGGTGGGGATTGCCAGTGGCGCAGGTCGATTTTGCCGGTGACCGCCGCCGAAATGAGTGCCCTTCTCCGCTCTTTGAGCAGCTCGATCTGCTGCTCCGCTTTTGCCGTTAATGCGTCCATTTTGGCGAGTTCGGTATCGAGGAATTGGACGATCTTTTCTTGCTCAATATTATTAGGCAGATAAATTATTAAATCTCCGATATTTTCTTGAGTTAAGGTGGGCATCCCGCTTCCAGTATTTAAAATAGAAATTTCATTTTGATACTGTTTAGAATTGAATAAATAACTAAGATAGCCGGGATTCCCTTTAAAGTTTTTAAATAAAACCATTTGCGGATTTATTGTAGTCTCTTGAATTAATGACTTAACTAGGGCTGTTTTTCCATAGGTTGAACCAGTTTTTACCATCATGATATCTCCAACTTTTACCTGTATTTCAGGCGATTCATGATATTTTTCCCAACTTAAAAATCGTAAGTTTTCATTAGAAATCTCAGAATTTTGAATATTGCCAGGACCATAGACAATAGCGCCAGTATAATCATCGACTATATCTGTTTGGCTATATCCTCGAAAACCAATTCTTCCCGAAATATTAGCTTTATGTTTTACCTTGGTTTTTTCCCAATGCGCCGGAATCTCCCCGATCCATTCAACGCCGGAATCCTTCATGGGGGCATCGGGGTTTAAGCCTTTTGTTACGGCGTGGCTAATCACCGCTTGCCGCTTTTCGCCGAGGAGCTCAATAAGGCGCTCCTGCTTAGCGATTAGCCGATCCATCTGCTCCGTTTCGTCATCGAGAAAATCGGCGATTTTTTGTTGTTCGGGGAGAGGAGGGAAACTAAATAATTCGTCTAGGTAAGCATTTGTATCTAAATTCTGAATACCAGTTGTTTGTTTTATTGACCTGTAATTAACATCACCTGAATACAGAATATTAAAAGCATGTAGAACAAAACGACTATCGAAACCATTTTGCGGGCTCATTTTTGCAACAAAGTTGGAAGTAATCGCTTTATAAGGTTTATCAAATAACACCACACAACCAACTAGAGTTTTATCCCCGCCACCCGATTTTTCAATCAATAAATCACCCTTTTTTAAAAGTCTTCGCTGTTGATCCGAAAAAGAGATATTCCTATAGGTCAATTTTTCATCTGAAATATTTAGTTGATCTCGATTAAAATCTGCCACACGCAAAACAATAATATCTTCTTCATTATTTTTGGGCTCATCTCCCCAAAAACCATTCACGCAATCAACCACAGCATTTTTTAAACGAAGCAAATCCCAATGCGCCGGTATCTTCCCTAACCACTCAACGCCGGAATCTTTATATTCAGGATAGGGGTGTAACATCTTCTGCTCGGCCATTACTGCTGCTCCCCCGATTTTACCGCCTCTAAGAGCGCCATAATCTCCCGACTTAAGGTAGAGAGCTCGGCATCGATCTCCGCTAAATCCCGCGGGGGCTCATAGATATAGAAGTGGCGATTAAAGGGGATCTCATACCCCACAACGCCCACCGCTTCGTCGGTTTTGTCGCAATGCGCTTTGGCACGGCTAATCCACGCATCGGGCACGTGGGGCAACACCTCTGCCGTAACATATTGCTCCACCAGCGCCTCTGTGGTGAGCTCGGGGTTTAGGGGGATATTCTCCGTATCCCGCAGCTCGCTATCGGTGTCATACTCCACTAAGTTGCCTTCGGCATCGGTAAACATCCCATAGAGGGGATTCGCCTCCCCCCGCTTCGGCTGGCGCTTAATCACTGGCGCTGCGTTTGGGTTACGCCACGAAATTGCGTTAATAATCTCATCCCGCTCCTTCTTTACAAGCTTGAGATTGAGTCTTTTAAGCGCGGCATCAAACGCCTTGGTAAAGGTATTAAAGTCATCGCTCTCGGGGGCTTGAGTGCTCGCCACAATCTCCCGGGCAATCGCCACCCCTTTTGTAAAGAGCGCCCCTTGCTCGAGCCATAATTTGGGTGCGAGTAATGTTTTAAGCTGCGCCTCTTTTAGCGCCGGAAACTCCTCTTTTAACATGCCGCGAAGGAGGGTGGATTCCTGCTCTAACGCCGCAAAATCTTCCGCCGTGAGCTCGCTTGCATCGGGCAGAGTATCGAGCGTAGAGAAGGCACTCTCTGGGGCGACATCGGAAGAGGCGTCAGCAAACAGCGTGCCGGCAAAGGGGATATCAAGCTCTGCCAAATACTCCACAATGCGCTGCATCGGGGCGTTATAGGTGCGGCTACTGCTAAAACGTAGAGTCGCTAAACGCTCGGGCGTAAGGGCAACAGAGAGGCGGAGCGGGCGCTCGATCGTCACTCGGCGATAACCAAAATCGGTAGTGGCTAAAATCTTGCTTAACGGCGCTTTTGTTACAGGATCAACGCCGGAAGCCTTATCAAACTCCGCATACTCTTTTAAGAGGAGCTCGGCATAATGCTCGGGGATAATGTTGCGCTTAGAGCCTAATGATTTACGCATCCGCTCAAAGCAGTTCTCCCCATTAATGAGCTGCACAAAGCCTTTGCGCTCTTTGGGCTTATGGTTGCTTAAAATCCAGATATAGGTGGCAATGCCGGTGTTGTAGAACATATCGTTGGGCAGGGCGATAATCGCTTCCACCAGATCATGCTCTAAAAGGTAGCGGCGAATCTCACTCTCGCCAGAGCCTGCACCACCAGTAAAGAGGGGGGAGCCATTGAGAATAATTCCAATACGGCTGCCACCCTCCTCAGCTGTAACAGGGTACATTTTGCTCACCAAGTGGAGAAGAAAGAGGAGCGAACCATCAGAAACACGGGGAAGACCAGCACCAAAACGGCCACTAAACCCTTTATTCTCATGCTCGGCATTAATGATAGGTTCAATATCCTTCCAATCCACACCAAAAGGGGGATTGGCGAGCATATAGTTAAAGCGCTCGGCGGGGAGCTGGTCATCACTTAAGGTGTTGCCATATTTAATATTTTTAACCTCTTGCCCCTTAATCAGCATATCCGCCATACAGATTGCGTACGATTCTGGGTTGAGTTCCTGCCCAAAAGGGATAATACGAGCATCAGGATTGAGCTCATTCACATACTCTGCCCCTGAAGAGAGAAAGCCCCCCGTCCCTGCTGTAGGGTCATAAATGGTGCGGATAATGCCACTACGAGCGAGCGCCTCATCATCAGGCATAAAGAGAAGAGAGGTGGTTAAACGGACGATATCGCGCGGGGTGAAGTGCTCCCCCGCCGTTTCGTTTGAGCTCTCGGCAAAACGGCGGATAAGATCCTCAAACACAAGCCCCATCTCATGGTTGCTTAACTCTTCGGGGCTTAATGTTGCGGTACTAAATGATTGCACCACAAGGTAGAGAAGATTGCTCTCTGCCAGTTGATTGATAAAATTCTCAAACTCAAATTTATTAAAAATCTCCCGCACATTGCTAGAGAAGCTATTTATATACTCTAATAGATTCTCCCGTATATCTGCTTGCCCAAGGTTAGAGAGGGTAAAGAGAGAGGTGTTGTAAAACTTTGCTCCCGCTGCAACTTCATATTGAAAAGCGACACTCTCCTCAGTGAAGTGATGCCCCGTCGCCTCTTTATAGATCGCCTCCTCCTTCTCTAGACGCTCTTTGGTTGCGATGACGGCCGCCCGAGTTGGCTCTAATACCTGCTCTAGTCGGCGTAATACGGTAAAGGGAAGAATGATCCGCCCATATTGTGATTGCTTAAATGGACCACGCAAAAGATCGGCAATTGACCAGATAAAGTTGGAAACTTTACGAAAGTTTTGGGAATTCATCTTCTCTTACTACTCCTATTGAAATATCTATTTATGTAAAGCGCTTATTTAAACCATTCTACTTATGGTTA
>JASLFR010000041.1 GCA_030150565.1 Cardiobacteriales bacterium
TCCCCCTCTTTTGTGTGAGAAGAAAGCAGAGAGATAGCTCATTTTAGGTTAGCCATTAACACTCAATTGAGTATAATACAGGGAACTATGTTGTTTATTTGTAGTAAGAAAAATTTAGAGTTTACAAATAGACGCCACTAAAAAACAAACAACTGAAAAGGAGATTTAGGAGATGTCGAGAATAATCACGCTAACTGATAGCGAAACCAACAAAAAAGTCGAGATGCCTGTTTACGATTCTGTTTTAGGCAATCCGGTCATCGATATCGGCCAACTCAATAAAGAACTTGGAATGTTCACATACGATCCAGGTTACGTCTCTACTGCAAGCTGTGAGAGTGCCATCACCTATCTCGATGGTGAGAAGGGTGAGCTGCTCTATCGCGGCTATCCAATTGAGCAGTTAGCGGAGCACTCCAACTACCTAGATGTTACCTATTTACTCTGGAATGGTGAGTTACCTACAAAAGAGCAATCGAAAGAGTATCATCGCACCATCATGACTCACACACTGATTCATGAAAAGATGAAGGAGTTCCTCCAAGGATTCCGTCACGATGCGCACCCAATGGCGATGTTGACGGGAACAGTGGCATCCATGGCTGCGTTCTATCACGATAAACTCGACATTCATGATCCTGAGCATCGTATGATTATCGCTCACCGTCTAATCTCTAAGATTCCGACGATTGCGGCATTCTCCTATAAGCATGTTAATGGTCAGCCTTATCGCTATCCAAAGAATAATCTCTCATATGCGGGTAACTTCATGCAGATGATGTTCTCAACTCCATGTGATGAGTATGAGGTTGATCCAATTGCAGAGAAAGCGATTGATGTTCTCTTTATGCTTCATGCAGATCATGAGCAGAACGCTTCAACCTCAACGGTCCGTTTAGTAGGCTCATCAGGAGCGAATCCATTTGCAGCGATCGCAGCGGGAATTGCATCGCTTTGGGGCCCATCACATGGTGGTGCGAATGAGGCGGTTCTAACGATGCTCGAAGAGATCGGCACGGTAGAGAATATCCCTAAATATGTCGCAAAAGCGAAAGATAAGAATGATCCTTTCCGCCTTATGGGCTTTGGTCACCGTGTTTATAAAAACTTTGACCCACGTGCGAAGATTATTAAAGGGATCGCTGATGAAGTATTGGCTAAATATGGCAACGATCCATTAATGGAGATTGCAAAACGCCTTGAAGAGATTGCGCTACAAGATGAGTACTTTATCGAGCGTAAACTCTATCCAAACGTTGATTTCTACTCAGGAATTATCTATAAAGCACTCGGAATTCCTGTGGAGATGTTCACAGCGATGTTTGCAATTGGGCGCATGAGTGGTTGGATTAGCCAGTGGGCGGAGATGATCTCAGATCCTAAGATGAAGATCGGTCGTCCTCGTCAACGTTATGTTGGTCCAAAACGTCGTGATATGCAGCTATAAGAGGGCTTATCGCTCAATGTGCAGAGATGCAGTGAGAAATCGTTAATTATTCCTAGGAGTGGCGTAGAGCTTATGCTTTGCGCCACTCTTCTTTTTTACTATTTGTAGATCTAATCAATTTAAGGAGATCGGAAATGTCAGTGATTCAATCATTAGTGGCTCGTGAAGTTCTTGATTCACGTGGAAACCCTACCGTTTGGGTGGAAGCGACGCTCGAATCTGGCGTTAAAGGAGTTGCGCTTGTTCCAAGTGGTGCATCAACAGGAGCTAAAGAGGCGGTTGAGCTTCGTGATGGCGATAAAAAACGCTACGGAGGCAAAGGGGTATTAACTGCTTGTGCGAATGTAAATGGTGAGATTCTTACAGCGCTTAAAGGGAGAGAGGCGAGCGACCAAAAAGCGATTGATCAACTTCTTATCGAGCTTGATGGCACAGAGAATAAGAGCCGCTTAGGGGCAAATGCTCTCTTAGGGGTTTCATTAGCAGTAGCAAGAGCGGCGGCTAATGAGAAGAATATTCCTCTTTATCGTTATGTGAATGATCAAGAAGAGTATCAGATGCCTGTTCCGATGATGAATATCCTCAACGGTGGTGCACACGCTGATAACTCTGTTGATATTCAGGAGTTTATGATTCTTCCCGTTGGCGCACCTACCTTTGCTGAAGCGGTTCGTTACGGCGCTGAGATCTTCCATGAACTTCGCAACGTATTAACCGCAAAAGGGATGGCGACAGGTGTGGGTGATGAGGGTGGTTTTGCACCAAACTTAGGCTCAAATGAAGAGGCGCTTGAGGTGATCATGACCGCAATTAAAAATGCAGGTTATGAAGCGGGGAAAGATGTCTACTTAGGGCTCGATATTGCAGCATCTGAATTCTACAAAGATGGAAAGTATCTCTTAGCTTCTGAAAATAAGAGCTTCACTTCCAATGAGTTTGCAGCCTTCTTAGAGGATTGGGTGGATCGTTACCCCATTATCTCAATTGAGGATGGAATGGATGAAGATGATTGGGAAGGGTGGGCTGAGCTTACTAAGCGTATCGGCGACCGTGTTCAGATCGTTGGAGATGACCTCTTTGTAACTAATACAAAAATCCTTAAAGAGGGGATCGATAGAGGAATTGCTAACTCAATTCTCATCAAACCGAATCAGATCGGAACATTAACAGAGACGATCAATGCGGTAAATATGGCTGAAGAGGGGAATTACACCTCTGTCATGTCACACCGTTCAGGTGAGACGGCTGATACGACAATTGCCGATTTAGCAGCAGCAACCTTTAGCTCACAAATTAAGACAGGGTCACTTTGCCGTTCAGACCGTGTTGCAAAATATAACCGTTTGATCTGCATCGAAGCTGAGCTTGGAGATCGTGCGAAATATGCAGGGAAAGATGCCTTTAAAGCGGTAAAATTTTAATCGCTCCAATGGAGTAAGGGGGCGTTAAATCGCCCCTCATAGGCAAAATAAATTTGAGGTAGGACTAATATGGTACTATATTAGTCCTACATTTATTTGAGAGAGAAAAACATTGAGAATAACTCGGGAAACAGATTACGCAATTATCGCTGCAACCTATCTTGCTGAGCAATCAAAGCCAGCGAGTGCTGCTAAAATTGCGGAAGCATGCGATCTCAACGCTTCGCTAATGAGTAAGGTTTTAAAGTTGCTCGCCAAAGCGGGTGTGTTGGTCTCAACTCGAGGGGTGTATGGTGGCTATCAGTTGGCATCTACACCTGAAGAGATCTCTCTTCTCGATATTATTGTGGCGATTGAGGGGCCGATGGCGATCAATGCGTGTGTCGATCATGAAAATCCTTGTGTTCGATTAGGGGAGTGTGATTTAGCACCCCATTGGCGCATCATCAATCAGAAGCTCTATAGCAGCTTCTCTTCAATCTCCTTAGTTGAGCTCTTAGGGCAACCGCGACAATTGAAGCGAAAGTTAGCGATGCAACCGACGCTTCTTGTTGAAGAGAATCGAGAGAGATAACCTCACTCCTCCTTAAACCTTTTATTTCGTATGGGTAGATATGAAGACAGAAAAAGAATTTTTAGAAGAGGTGGCTCGCGAAGAGTATGCCTACGGATTTGTAACCGACATTGAGCAAGAGACCCTTCCACCAGGCTTAGATGAAGATGTGATTCGTCATATCTCTAAGATGAAGAATGAGCCAGAGTGGTTGCTCGATTACCGTTTAACCGCTTATCGTGCATGGCTTGAGATGGAGGAGCCTGAGTGGGCTCATCTCGATATTGCGCCGATCGATTTCCAAGCGATCTCCTACTATTCGGCACCAAAGTCGATGGAAGATGGTCCAAAAAGCCTCGATGAGGTTGATCCTGAATTGTTGCGTACTTACGAGCGTTTAGGAATCCCTCTTGAGGAGCAGAAAGTGTTGGCGGGAGTCGCGGTTGATGCGGTTTTTGACTCAGTCTCTGTTGCCACAAGTTATAAAGGGCGTCTCTTAGAGCAAGGGATTATCTTCTGCTCCTTTAGTGAAGCGGTGCAAGAGTATCCTGAACTTGTGAAAAAGTATCTTGGAACGGTGGTTCCCTATACGGATAACTACTTTGCAGCGCTCAATGCGGCAGTCTTTACTGATGGCTCATTTGTCTATATCCCTAAAGGGACTCGTTGCCCGATGGAGCTCTCTACATATTTCCGTATCAACGCTTCTAATACTGGGCAATTTGAGCGCACTTTAATCGTTGCTGAAGATCAGAGTTACGTCTCTTACCTTGAGGGGTGTACAGCGCCTCAACGTTCAGAGAATCAGCTTCACGCAGCGGTTGTAGAGCTCGTTGCAAAAGAGGAGGCGGAGATTAAATACTCCACCGTTCAGAACTGGTATCCAGGTGATGAGAATGGGGTGGGGGGAATCTACAACTTCGTGACTAAGCGGGGTATTTGTGAGGGGCGTGCGTCTAAAATCTCATGGGCACAGGTAGAGACCGGTTCATCCATCACGTGGAAATACCCAAGCTGTATCTTGAAAGGGGATGATTCTGTAGGGGAGTTCTACTCAGTTGCGCTTGTTAAAGATGCACAGCAAGCAGATACAGGAACGAAGATGATCCATATCGGTAAAAATACAAAATCGACCATCATCTCTAAAGGGATCTCCGCAGGGGTTGCACAAAACTCATACCGTGGTCTTGTAAGAATCAATCCAGGTGCAACGGGAGCTCACAACTACTCACAGTGTGATTCTCTTTTGATGGGAGATAAGTGTGGAGCTCATACATTCCCCTATATTGATGTGCGCAACTCAAGCTCTAAGGTGGAGCATGAGGCCTCAACATCGAAAATCTCTGAAGCGCAGATGTTCTATTGTCAGCAGCGTGGCCTCTCTGAAGAGGATGCGATTAGCCTCATTGTTAATGGCTACTGTAAAGAGATCTTCCAAGAGTTACCGATGGAGTTTGCGGTAGAAGCGCAGAAATTAATTGAGATTCGTTTAGAGGGTAGCGTTGGTTAATCGACGCAGTTGATCATTCCTATTTAAATTTTAGAGAGATTTTTTATGTTAGAGATTAAAGATTTACACGTTGAGATTGATGGTAAAGAGATTCTAAAAGGGCTAACGCTTACCCTAGAGCCTGGTAAAGTCCATGCAATCATGGGGCCTAATGGTTCAGGAAAGAGTACACTTGCGAATGTAATCTCAGGGCAAGATGATTATGAGGTGACTAAAGGATCGATCACCTATAACGGTGTTGATGTTTTAGAGCTCGATCCCGATCAGCGTGCACATTTGGGGATCTTCTTAGGATTCCAATACCCTGTTGAATTACCAGGAGTTAACAATCACTACTTCTTACGTACAGCGCTCAATAGCCTTCGTAAAGCGCGTGGTGAAGAGGAGATTGATGCACTTCAATTCTACGAACTTCTCCAAGAGAAGATGAAACTTGTAAAGATGGATGGTGCATTCCTTAAGCGCTCTGTGAATGAAGGGTTCTCAGGGGGTGAGAAGAAGCGTAACGAAATTTTACAGATGCTCGTACTCGAACCGACACTCGCTCTTTTAGATGAGACAGATTCAGGGCTCGATATTGACGCACTTCGTGTTATTGCCGATGGAATTAATTATCTCCGTAGTGAGGAGCGAAGCTTCCTCTTAATCACTCACTATCAGCGCCTCTTAAACTATGTGCAGCCTGATGTGGTACATGTCATGACCGATGGCAAGATTGTTCGCACAGGCGGAAAAGAGCTTGCTCTTGAGTTAGAGAAAGAGGGTTACGTTGCGTATCGCGGTGAAGAGGCTGGCGGAACACGCACGGACCACTAAGAGGAGGAGTGAGAGACTGATGTTAGAAAAATTTAAAGAGAATCTACGCGTTGAGCGTTGGAAAGATACGCCCTTTCGCGAAATTTTAGCGATCGATTGGCAAGCAGCGCCTGAGGTGGAATCGAGCGCGCCGATCAATGCGCTTCTCCCTGAAGAGAGTGTCATTATCCCTATTGTTAATGGGGTGATTGCAAATCGTTGGATCGATGATAAGCAGCTTCCTGATGGTCTGCTTCTCCACGCAGAGGGGAGAAAGGTTGCCATCACGCTTGTTAAAGAGAGCCTTATTGAGCGTCCCATTGTCTTTTATCTAGAGCATAATGCTAAGGAGCCTCTCCACTTCTCACCTGAAATTACCGTTAAAGCAGAAGCGGGTAGCCGTGCAAGCTTTATGATGATTGAAGCGGGAGAGGGGCAATATCTCACCACCCCTAAAGTGCGGGTTGATGTTGAGAAGTCGGCTCATATTGAGTGGATTCGTACCTCCATCAATAGCGACAGCGCTTATAGCGTTGTTGATTTTAAGGCAAATCAAGCAGAAGAGAGCCACTTTCATCTAGTGAGCTATCAGAGCCGCACTAAATTATCTCGTCTCTATGCACGCATGGAGGTGAATGGAGAGGAGGCGTTTACAAAGCTTGATGGGCTCAATATCGGAATCGAGCGTCAACATCTTGCTCACGTTATTGATATGGCGCATATGGTGCCCAATTGCTCTAGTGAGCAGCAGATTAAGAATATTATTAAAGATCGTGCAGTGGCTCTCTTTGATGGGGAGATCTACGTCAATAAAGATGCGCAGAAGATCGATGCTGATCAGATGACCCGCTCCCTTATTTTAGATGATGGCGCGCGCACTTTAACGATCCCTCGATTAGAGATTTACGCCGATGATGTTCAATGTACACATGGGGCAACAGTTGGATTCATTGAGAAGAGCCATCTCTTCTATCTGCAATCACGGGGTTTGAGCGAAGAGAGTGCTCGTAAACTACTGATGCGTGCATATGGTGCTGAAATCATTGAGAGCATCACGCATCAATCGCTACAAGAGTGGTTACTACACGTATTAGATGAAGATATTGAGCGTCTGCTCTAACGGAATCTTCAGAATCGATAAAGGAGGAGAGCTGTGATCTCATTACCCCATATTCGGGAACAATTCCCAATCTTTGCTCAAGAGGTGAAGGGGCGAAAAATCGCTTTTTTAGATACAGGAGCTTCTGCACAGAAACCGCAAGTGGTGATTGATGCAGAGCGAGCCTGTTATGAAGAGTATTACGCCAATATTCATCGTGGTGTCTACTATTTTAGTGAGCGCTCAACGCATGAATATGAGCGAGTTCGTGGGATTGCAGCACGCTTTATTGGCGCTGAGGATGAAGCAGAGGTAATCTTCACCAAAGGTGCAACAGAGAGCATCAATCTTGTGGCGCAAAGTTACGGGCGTATGGTGCTTCAAGCGGGGGATCGTGTGGTGATTTCAGAGATGGAGCATCACGCCAATATTGTTCCGTGGCAGGTGATCTGCGCTGAGCGGGGTGCTGAGCTTCTTGTAGCTCCCATCAACGATCAGGGGGAGCTTGAGTATAAGAAGTTGGAAGCGCTTCTCGATGATCGAGTAAAAATTGTAGCGATGACACAGGTCTCTAATGTTTTAGGAACGATCAATGATGTTGAACGCATCGTGAAGATGGCGCACTCCGTAGGGGCAAAAGTATTGATTGATGGCGCGCAGGGTGCTGTGCATCAACCGCTCGATGTTAAAGCGCTCGATATCGATTTCTACGCCTTCTCCTCCCATAAATTGTATGGGCCAACAGGTGTGGGGGTTCTCTATGGAAAGCGTCAATTACTGGAAGAGATGCCCCCTTATCAGACTGGTGGCGATATGATTGAAGTGGTCACTTTCGAATCTTCAACCTATGCTCCGCTCCCCAATAAGTTTGAAGCGGGAACCCCTAATATTGCGGGTGTTATCGGTTTTGGTAAGGCGTTAGAGTGGATTGAGTCGATCGGATTTGAGACGATCGTCGCTCACGAAACGGCTCTTCTTCAGTATGCAACAGAAGCGCTGAAGAGCATCCCTGAGCTAACTATTATTGGGGAAGCGAAAGAGAAATCGGGTGTGATCTCATTTGCTCTGAAAGGGATTCATCCCCACGATATTGGGACTCTGCTCGATCATGAGGGGGTTGCGATTCGTGTGGGGCACCACTGCGCTCAACCGTTAATGAAGCGGATGAAAGTTCCAGCAACGGCACGAATGTCGCTCGGTATCTACAACAATAGCGAAGATATCGATCGTTTAGTGGCAGCCCTTAAAAAGGTGGTTGAGCTTTTTGCTTAACCGTTTTATCGATTTAGAGAAGCCTTCACCTGTGTGAGGGCTTTTTTTATGAGGAGGGAAGAGAGATGCCCCCATTAAATAAAGAGCAGTTGCGGAGAGATTATTTAGCAAAGCGAAGAGCGCTCCCTTTCAGCGAGATACTCGCCCGCTCTTTTAGAGTAACAGAGGCGGTTAAGGGGAGAATTACGATTGAAGCGGGTGGGCTTTACCACCTCTTTCTCCCGATTAAAGAGCAGAATGAGCTGAATACCTATCCATTAATTGAGTGGATCTGGAGTAAGGGGGGGAGAGTTGTTATCTCCCGTGTTGAGGGGGTGGATCTGCACCACTATCTGCTCACTCCACAGAGTCTGCTCACCTATAATCGTTGGGGAATCTTGGAGCCGATCCCTTCAACTACTCCTT
>JASLFR010000108.1 GCA_030150565.1 Cardiobacteriales bacterium
GAGGAGGGAGCATTTCGGATGAGCCGTGCCGAGCCTGTTCTGGTTTGGCGTGTAGGGGATCAGCCGATTTTTGATGAGAGTAGCCGACTCGATCTTTGCCGCCCTAATGATCATATCCATAGTGCGCAGACTGAGCACCCAGAGCGTACAATGAGCTACGCATCTGCAGGATGTCAGGTGATTGAGGGGGAGCAGATGGGGGATAGAATTACTGGATTCTACCAAGCGTTTCGCCTCTTAGCGGGGCAAGCAGCGCTCCCAGATCCGCTCGAAGTGGGTAGACCTTTTAAGTATCTCTTAACTACTTTTGAGCATCTCTTTGCGATCGCTTCAGGGTGGGAAGAGGTGCGCCTCCTCTACGGCTCACAAAGTTATGGGGTGCGTCTACTGCAAGAGGCGCTTATGAGAGAGGGCTTTTTAGAGGAGACGACGATCGATAAGGGGCTCTTTAATGGTGCAACTGGGTTAGCGCTCGCTCAATATCAGGAGGCGCAAGGGGTGAAGGGGGATGGAATCGCAACGCCTTACTGGTTAAAGCGATTGGGGCTCCCTCTTGATCACTACGCACTTTAAAAAGTATCGCAATGAAAATCGAGATCACCTTTGAGATTACTCAAGGTGATTTTTTTTGCCTGTTATTGGGGGCTCCATCGAGTTGAGCTCATCTACAAGGGTGCACTCCTCAACGGTGTGATCCTGCTCACAGCGCGCCTGAATCGCTACAAGATGAGCTTTTAAGCGTTGAAGTTGCTCGATGCGGCTCTCAATATGCCCAATATGTTCGGTCACAATCTCATTAACAGAGTAGCAACTCTCTTCAGGGAGCGTGGTCGCTTCTAGCAGCGCTTTAATCTCTTCGAGCGACATATCAAAGGCGCGGCAGTTACGAATAAAGAGTAGACGCTCAAGATGATGCTTCTCATAGATACGATAATTATTCTCCGCCCGTTTCGGTTCGGGGAGCAACCCCTCTTTTTCGTAGTAGCGGATTGTCTCAATCGGTACATTGCTCTTTTTTGAGAGTAGGCCAATTCTCATCTCTCTTCTCCTTATCACTTTAACTTGACCCTGTAGTTGCTACAGAGTGTGTAATAGAGCGTAATCAGAAATTGTTACTTTATCAAGGAGTCGATATGAGCCTAAAAGGAAGAGGCCCACAACTGCCTACGGAATGTTGTCCGATGCCTGAGGAGGTGGAGGGTGGATGCACTACTCACGATCATCATGATCACGCTCCATCGGATAATGATCACTGTTCACTGCATGATCATGAGGGGGATGCTGAACGTTTAGCCAATATAACGATTCCCAAAAATTTTAAGCGAGCGACTCTCATTATTGAGGAGATGGATTGCCCTGTTGAGGGGGCGATGATACGGGAGCGCTTTGAAGGGGATGAGCGGGTAGATGAGCTCTACTTCAATTATTTAAAGCGGGAACTTCATCTTGTCTATCAAGGGGAGTTATCCCCCCTTATTGAGGAGATTGAGACACTCGGGATGAACCCTTACTCAGCTGAAGCGGGGGCTCCCTTGCGGGAGAAGAGCTGGAGCGAAAAGCATGAGACGTTGCGTTTAGTGATTTCAGGCGTTTCCGCTGCGATTGCAGAGCTTCTTCACTTCACAATGGCAGATGGCTCTTTAAAAGGGATTTTGACCGCACTCTTTGCGCTTGTAGCGATCGCCTTTGTTGGGCTTGGAACGTATAAGAAGGGGTGGATCTCCCTTAAAAATGGGCAGCTCAATATTAATGCGTTAATGAGTGTTGCAGTGACGGGGGCTTTTCTTTTAGGTGAATTCCCTGAAGCGGCGATGGTGATGTTTCTCTTCACCCTTTCAGAGGTGATTGAAGCTAAATCATTGGGGCGTGCACAGAATGCGATTGAGAAGCTCTTAAGCTTAACGCCTGATGAGGCGAAGGTGATCGAGAGTGATGGTACGTTATCCACAGTGGCTGTGGATAAGATCGAAAAGGGGGCGCATATTCGCCTTCTACCTGGTGAGCGAATCCCCCTTGATGGTGTTGTATTACAGGGGGTTAGCTCTGTGGATGAATCTCCTATTACTGGAGAATCGATCCCTGTGGATAAGTTAGCAGGTGCTCCTCTTTATGCGGGTTCTATCAATCAGCAAGGGGAGCTTGAGTATGAGACAACGGCGGATGCTGAGCACTCAACGCTTGCAAAAATCATCAATACAATCGAAGAGGCGCAAGGAAAAAGAGCCCCTGTTGAGCGATTTGTGGATCGCTTTGCAGCGCTCTATACACCGATCGTCTTCTTCATTGCGATTGCGATTGCAATTTTCGCCCCCTTTGTCAGTAGCATGGGGTGGCATGAGAGCATCTATAATGCTCTTGTTGTTCTAATTATCGCTTGCCCATGTGCGCTGGTGATCTCAACGCCAGTCTCCATTGTCAGCGCTTTAACAGCGCTTGCTCGTCACGGTATTTTAGTGAAAGGGGGGGAGTATCTTGAAGAGGGGAGCCGTTTAACTCACCTTGCATTTGATAAGACAGGAACGATCACAAAAGGGCGCCCAACTCTTGTAGAGAAGCACCTTTTTGCTGATGAAGCGGTTTTAGAGATCGCCTATCGGATGGCGGATCGCTCCGATCATCCTGTCTCTAGAGCGATTGCAGAGGGACTTAAAGCGGAATATCAGGGGGCACAATCGAAAGAGATCACCAATTTTGAAGCGATTTTAGGCTCAGGTGTCACTGCAACCCTTGATGGGAAGCAGTATTATCTTGCCAATGGGCGCTATCTTGCAAAACATCTCCCATTTAGTGAAGAGATTGTTGACCTAATCGCAAATCTTGAAGGGCGGGGGGATACCTTAACGCTTCTATCAGATGAGGAGCGGCTTTTAGCACTCTTCTCTGTCTCTGATGAGATTAAGGAGGAGAGCCGTGAAGCGATTAAAGCGCTCCATCAGCTCGATCTTAAAACGACTCTCCTCTCAGGGGATAATCGCCGAGCAGTTGCCCATATCGCTAAAGAGGTGGGGATTGATGAGGCGAAAGGAGCGCTTCTCCCCCACGATAAAGTGAGCGAGATTGAGCGAATTAAAGCAGAGGGTGATGTTGGAATGATTGGAGATGGGATTAATGATGCTCCTGCTTTAGCAACCGCTAATATCGGCTTTGCGATGGGAGCGATCGGTACCGATGTTGCAATTGAGACGGCAAATGTTGCGCTAATGGATGATGATTTGAGCAAGCTCCCCTTCTTTATCGAATCGACACGCAAAACGATGCGTATCATTCGTCAAAATATCGCCTTTGCTCTGGGGGTGAAAGCGCTCTTCTTCATTCTTGTGCTGCTCAATATGGGCTCAATGTGGATGGCGGTCTTTGCTGATGTGGGAACCTCCCTCTTAGTCGTCTTAAATGGGTTGCGACTTCTACGTTTAACCCCAAAAAAATAGAGAGTATGAAGCATAAAAAAGGCGCTCATTTAGAGCGCCTCTTTTTTTAGAATTAAACTTTAGAAGGGGAGAGCGATAAAGATATTGATCACAATCGCATTAGCAATATCGATAAAGAACGCCCCAACCATCGGCACAATAAGAAAGGCGATACGAGAAGGGCCATACCGTTGCGTAATCGCCTGCATATTGGCGACTGCTGTTGGGGTTGCTCCCATTCCAAAGCCGCAATGTCCCGCCGCTAAAACTGCTGCATCTCGATTTCGTCCCATGACAGGATAGGTGACAAAGATTGCGTAGAGCGCCATCACAATCGTCTGTGCGATTAAGATAGTGAAGATCGGAATGGCAAGAGAAGCGAGCTCCCATAACTTAAGGCTCATTAACGCCATCGCTAAAAAGAGGGAGAGGGAGACGTTTCCAAGTAGAGAGATGGAGCGCTCAAAAATAACGTATCGGGTAGTAAGTGAGAGCAGATTATTGATAAAAGCTCCGACAAAGAGAACAAAGACGAAAGGGGGAATTGTGAGGCTCTTTTCACCCCCATCCCACCGAATCTGCCCAAAATTATCGGCTAAAAAGGTACCGATAAAGAGTGCAACAGCGATCATCGCAATCGTCTCTAAAAGCGCATTTGCGGTAATTGGGCGACGAAAGAGGGGCGCTTCAAATCCTTTCGGTTCAGGGGATTGGCTACTGGCATCCTCTTCGGCACGCTGCTCACTCAAAGGGCGCTGTTTCTCTCGACGAAGGAGAAATTGAGCGACTGGCCCCCCAATCAAGCCCCCTAAAATAAGGCCAAATGTAGCGCACGCCATCGCAATCTCATAGGCGCGGGGGAGATTGTAATCATTCGCAAAGACTTCAGCCCAAGCCCCTCCAGTACTATGTCCGCCAGAGAGGGTGATAGAGCTTGAGAGGAGCCCGACTAATGGATCGATCCCCATCAATTTCGCCAATCCCACCCCAACGCTATTTTGAATGATCAATAACCCCACCACAACAAAGAGGAAGATGAAGAGGGGGCGCCCACCCGCTTTTAGACTTGCGATATTGGCATTAAGCCCAATCGTTGCGAAGAAGGCGAGCATTAAACCTGTCTGTAGATTGCGGTCAAAACTCACCTCAAATTTGAAGATTAGATGCAAAATAAGGAGGAGAGTCGCAACGACTAACCCCCCAGCAACAGGGCTTGGAATCGTAAAGCGCTGCATAAAGCGGATTCGCTCAATCAGTAATCGCCCGATAAAGAGTGTAATGCTCGCCATCACGAGCGTACCGTAGATCCCAACGGTTAATGGGGTTGTTTCTGAAACCATCTCTCTCCTCCTCTTTTGAGGTTATTTCTATTTAAGAGAATAAATCTCTCTCTGAGTGATTGAATAATAGTCTAATTTCTTAATTATCTGAAGAGGGGTGAATTAGGTAAAGCCTGCTATAATTGGGCTATCCTGAGCTCTTCAGAAAATGGGGCTCTATTTTAGAGGAAGGGCGCTTTAAACCCAAATTGCGGTGCGTCAATAGATCGTAGGAGAGTAGATTCATGAGAAGAATGAAGCAGAAATTGGTGATTGCAGCACTCTTAATGCCTTTTGTAGCGGTAGCAAATGAGCAATTTTTAATCGATTATTTCCGCAGTTTCGATACTTTTGAGGCCGATTTTAAGCAGACGATTAAGAATAAGAAGCAGAAAGAGGAGTCAACAGGGCATTTAGCGATTCAGAAGAGAGCGCTTCATCAGCTCGATCCCAAATTTGCTTTTGATTATCAAAAACCGTTTCCACAGCAGTTGATTAGCAATGGAAAGGTCTTTTGGGATTACGACGCTGATCTGATGCAAGTGGTGATTCGTCCAATGAGTGAGATTGAGAATAATGCGCTCTTAACCACCCTTTTAAGTGAGGAGAGTTTAGCGGACCACTTTACGATCAAGACACGTACCAATCAGCGTCACTATGAATTGACTCCAAAAGTGAGGGGGGATGGTCTTGAAGTGACAAAGCTCACCGTCCGTTTTAATAACGGCGTGCTCAACTCTTTTACTGCTCATGAAAATAGTGGTCAAGAGGTGGAGCTTCAACTCTCAAATGTGAGGCAAAATCCCATCTTTGATAGCAAGATTTTTGAATTTAAGGTTCCCAAAGGGGTGGATGTGATCGATGAGAGTCGTCGATAAACCCTCTAAAGAGTGAGAGATAGTGCATTGATGAATCGTGATCTGTTTGCAGAAGCGCAAGAGAGTCTGCGAAAATTTCAGCCCTTAGCTGAGTTGGCACGCCCTAAAGAGATTGGGGAGGTGGTGGGGCAGCGCCATCTTCTTGGAGAGGATGCTCCCTTAACATTGGCATTTGAGAGTCAAGAGCCCCACTCTATGATCTTCTGGGGGCCTCCTGGTGTTGGAAAGACGACGCTCGCTCACCTGATTAGTGATCAATTTGATGCCCACTTTATCGCACTCTCAGCGGTCTTTTCAGGGGTGAAAGAGGTGAGAGCCGCGATTGATGAGGCGAAGCAGTACGCCTCTCTTGGTAGAGCAACGTTCCTCTTTATTGATGAGATTCACCGCTTCAATAAGAGTCAGCAAGATGCGCTTCTCCCTTATGTTGAGTCGGGCGAAGTCTATTTTATTGGCGCCACGACAGAAAATCCCTCCTTTGAGGTTAACTCTGCGCTTCTCTCACGCTCCTCTGTCTATCAGTTAGAGGCGTTGAGTGAAGAGGAGATTGCTCAGCTTTTTTTATCGGCCTCTAAGCGGTTTTATCCTGAAATTGAGTGGGAAGAGGGGGCAGTTGCGCTCCTCTCTCGTTATGCTGATGGGGATGGGCGGCGTGCGTTAAATTTTACTCAGCAGCTGGCAACATTAGCGATCGAGCGGAAGATTGAGCGGATCGATGCTGATTTTGCCGCCTCGCTCTTACGGCATCAGCCTCGCCGTTTTGATAAAGGGGGGGATGCGTTTTACGATCAGATCTCAGCGATGCATAAATCGATTCGGGGATCTAATCCCGATGCGGCGCTCTACTGGTTTACGGTGATGCTTCTTGGAGGGGCTGATCCTCGCTATCTTGGGCGTAGAATTTTGATGATTGCGTGGGAGGATATCGGTTTAGCGGATCCTCGCGGTATTCAGATCGCTACCGATGCATTAACAACATTTGAACGGCTCGGCGCTCCTGAAGGGGAGTTGGCTCTGGCAGAGGCGGTGATCTATCTCTCAGTTGCTGCTAAATCGAACGCTGCTTATGCTGCGTTTAATCAGATGAAAGCGTTTGTAGAGCAAGATCAGACGCGGGAAGTTCCTCTTCATCTACGCAATGCACCAACAGCATTGATGGAGGAGCTTGGGCATGGAAGAGAGTACCGCTATGCCCATAATGAGCCACACGGCTATGCAGCGGGAGAGAACTACTTTCCAGAAGGAGTTGAGGTTCCAAAATGTTATCACCCAACAGGGCGGGGACTTGAAGGGAGAATCGAAGAGAAACTCGCTTTTTTAAAGCAGTTGGATGAGAGAGCAAATCAATTTTAGGAATAGAAGAGAGGACTTTCAGCAGAAAAAAATGTAGGATACACCTTAATAATTTTTATATGTTAATAAGGTTTTACTAATGAGCCGTTCTGTAAATAGTTATCTGTGTAGATATGGTTATCTCTGGCTTTTGTTCCCCTTTATAGCCCTTCCTCTTATTCATAGAGGAGTAAGTCTTTTTTCAACAATCTCTTTTATTTTTGGTCTATTTCTTTTCTTTAAAAATAGAGAATTTGTTATAAAAAGTCTGAAAGAAAATAGATATCTATATCTTTTTTTAGCCTTTTTTATCCCTATTGCTATCTCTTTATTAGATTCTTTAAGCCCTCAGTTAACAGCCCAAACATTATGGCGTCTAATACGGTTTTCATCATATGCAGTGATTGCTGTGGTAGTGTTTCAAACGGCAAAAAGTCGGGAGAGATTCTCTACAGCTATAGTATGGCTACTCGTTTTTTATTGTATTGATGCAATATGTCAGTGGTTATTTGATTACAATATTTATGGTTATAATCCAGTAAGTAATGCTTGGCATAATCGTGTACGAGGAGTATATGGAGAGAGTTATGATCTTAGCTATCTACTAGCTACGTTATCACCTGTTATATTTTTCTTCTTGATTGAAAAAATCCAAAAAAAGAGTAGGGGCTATATTATTCTTGCACCTATCATTATGTTCTTGTTAATTATGACCATATTTTTAGGGGGAGCGAGAACTGCTTGGATCTCTTTAGTTGTCTCCTTTAGTGCCTCTTTAGGTTATTTAATTATGCGCAGGGGCTTTTGGAAGTACCGATATTTTTACTTAGCTCTCTTTATTTTTATAGGTTTGACGCTCTTTGTTGCAACCCAAACAGATGTATTTACAGCACGTTTTAATTATTCGGTTCATGCAAATAGTTTAAACCGCTTAACTTCTAATAGAATTAGTCTATGGAATGTTGCGTGGAGTGAGTTTCCTAATTATTGGTTTAATGGTGTTGGCGTCCGAGGATTTGATGCACTCTATCAGACTTATCCTGAATCATATAAGATTTTTAAATATATGAATCATCCCCATTTACAGGGATTAGAAGTATTGATTGAGACAGGAATAGTGGGCTTTCTCCCCTATTTAGCAGTATGTGGATATATTTTATTCGCCTTCTTCAAAGCTAAAAAGAGTAATCCTTGGTTATTGGTCGCATTTTTAAGCATGATGCCAATTAATTCTTTTTCAGGATTGTATGAAGGTAACTGGTTGCCTGTAGTTTTTATTTCACTAGCGATAGGGACTACTTTTTCTAATCTCCCGAAAAGAGCCTCTTTAGAGGAGAAAGTATGAATCTTATAGAGAAGAGAATCACTGTTATTGTTCCTATGTTTAATGAGGAAGAAAATATCAGGTATTGCGTTGATATTTTACGATCCCAAACAAATCAAAACTTTGAAGTGATATTTATAGATGATGGCTCAACTGACAGAACAGTAGATTTTTTGAAGAAATATTTAAATAAAGTAACTATTTCTTTTAATTATAAATTAATTCAGCAAAAAAATAAGGGGGCTGCCCAAGCTCGTGAAAGAGGTGTTAAGGAGAGTACAACACCGTATATATTTATTTTTGATGCTGATGATCACCTATCTCCAGATGCGATTGAAGCAACAGAAAAAACACTTTTAAATAATCCAGATATATCGTTGCCTCAGTTTAAGATAGAGCAAGGGGATGGATCATATACTCTTTTGCAATATCCAGATAATAAAATGCTCTTTAGTGGAATTGAAGCACTGGGTTACACCTTAGGTAAGTGGGAAGTACCAGGCGTGATGTGCGTAAGACGGGAGATCTTTCTTAAAAGTTATGAGCTTTATCAGAAGTACAATCCTCAAGAGCTAAATTACATGAATAATGATGAGGTGATTAGTCGTTTTAATTTCTACTATGCAAAACAAGTTGTACGCAACCTCGGCACTTATACTTATAAATATAATCAAGCATCGACGACAAAAAAGATTAATCCAAATCGGTATTTAATGGCTAAAAATGTGCAAATTCTCTATCAATGTTTTGGTAAGAATATGGGGGAGATCTCCTATAAAATGCAGGAGGAGTATATAAATGTGCTCTGGGGCTTAATTAAGTATCTGCGGAGAAATAAGAAAGATTTACCTAATAGTAGCGACTGGATAACTCAGATAAAAGAATTAGTGGATTTTATAGAGCCGGACCTAAAAAGCTTTAAATTTAAATCCGTCAAGATGATCTCAAGGAAGTGGTTATCTTTATTTTCCAATAAGATTTTATAAGATCCATTTTGATATGCGTCAGTGTAATAAGATTATTATTCAATCTTGTTGCTATTAATTTTTTATCAAGAGGTTGATTTGTTGAGTAAAATTTTGAATATAGTTCGATGTCTCAAATTTTTGAACAGTTTCTTGAATGTTCGATTGGGATGGAAGATCAAGGTCACCATCAAGAATATTTTGAAGAAGAGAGAGCATTCTATTTTCTTCATCAATTCCATAGAGCCATCCATTGGTTCCATTTTTTATAAGTTCGGAAGGACCAACAGGACAATCTGTTGAGATAACAGGAATACCGCGCATCATAGCTTCTACAATAACGAGTCCAAATCCTTCACGTGTAGAGTTTAAGAGAAGGACTCCAGCTTCAGGGATATTCTCCCATGGATCAGATACCCAGCCATGAAAGTTTACATTTTCTGAAAGATTTAAGGATTGAATCAGGTTATTAAATTTTAGATCCTCAGTTGTACTACCTGTGGACCCATAGATATCAAGATACCAGTCACCTTCGAGCTTTTGCAGGTGTGAAAGTAGTGAATCAACGCGCTTAATTTTAGTAATTCGTCCAATATAGATAAAGCGTTTAGAATTACGCGAAACGGTAGGAGCGTTATCGATAGGATTATAAATTAGTGCGATATTGTTGGCCTGATAATCTCGTTTTAATTCATCAGCGATTCCCTTGCTAATCGCAAGATGGGCATCAAAAATATGGATTTTCTCTTTAACTTTTTGTGCAGTATGGGGGCGACTTCCTGTTAAAGAGAGGTGAACCCAAGATAGCACAGGAATCTTAAATTTCTCTTTAAAGCGCTTGATAAAACTGAAGTTTTGCAAAAACTGTTTTGAAAGATCCATAGTGATTAAAGCATCAATTTGATCTTTACCCATCTGATCAAAGAGCTTATCCCCGTAGAGTCGCACATATCCCTTTTGAAGTGCTCGAAAGATT
>JASLFR010000098.1 GCA_030150565.1 Cardiobacteriales bacterium
ACCAAAGAGCAGCATAAATAGTTTTTCTGGAGAATATTAATATGAGATTGATCACACTCTTACTGATCCCTACCCTATTATTAACAGCGTGTCATAGCGATGATTATGCTAATAGCACCAATACTCAGCGCCTCATTACGGGGCAAGGCTCATCATTAATGGGGGAAAAACGCCTCATTGACCAAGGCTCTGAAGTGAGCACCAATCGTGATCGATTAATTGATCGTACTGCACCCCAAACAGAGGGATTAATCAATAGAGATCAATACCGATAAAATGGAGTGATAAAAGCAGAACAAATAGAAAGCCCCACTATAAAAGTGGGGCTTTTTCATATCTCTAAATGTTAAACCTTAATCTACATCTAAGAAGCTCTTAAGGCTCTCTGAGCGATTAGGATGGCGGAGCTTTCGCAACGCTTTCGCTTCAATCTGACGAATCCGCTCACGAGTTACATCAAACTGCTTTCCAACCTCTTCAAGCGTATGATCCGTATTCATATCGATTCCAAAGCGCATCCGTAACACTTTCGCTTCACGTGCAGTTAAGCTATTAAGCACCTCACGGGTTGCGTGATTCAATCCCTCATCCGTTGCAGAAGCGAGTGGGGACTCCGCATAAACGTCTTCGATAAAATCACCTAAGTTGGAATCTTCATCATCACCAACAGGAGTCTCCATCGAAACAGGTTCACGAGCAATCTTAAGCACTTTACGCACTCGATCCTCAGTCTCCCCCATCTCTTTTGCAATCTCTTCAGGAGTTGGATCACGCCCCAACTCTTGCAACAATTGTCTTGAGATACGATTGAGTTTATTGATCGTCTCAATCATATGAACAGGGATACGAATTGTACGAGCTTGATCCGCAATAGAGCGGGTAATCGCTTGACGAATCCACCATGTTGCATAGGTTGAGAATTTATATCCACGGCGATACTCAAATTTATCGACCGCTTTCATCAATCCAATATTCCCCTCTTGAATCAGATCGAGGAATTGTAGACCACGGTTGGTATATTTTTTAGCAATTGAGATTACAAGACGTAAGTTCGCCTCAATCATCTCACGCTTTGCACGCTTTGCTCGAGAATCACCGATGCTGATTTGTCGATTGATATCTTTAATTTCAAAAATAGTGAGATCTGTCTCTCTCTCAATTTCAGCTAATTGCTCTTGATAAGCAACAATCTCATCTCGACGCTCTTTCAACGCTTCAACATACTTCGCTTTACGTTTTAAGATTTGATCAAAGACCTCAATATTCGCCTCATTTCTTGGGAAGTTCTTCAAAAACTCCATGCGGGGCATTTTCGATTCAGCAACCGCAATGCGCATAATTTTACGCTCGATAGGACGAATTTTTTCAATCGTCTCTTGAAGCAAGCCGTACATCTCTTCTTGAATTTTTGGCGTTAATTGAAACTCCATAAATTTCTCACGAAGCGCAGCTCTCGCCTCACCCATCTCTTCTGAGATTACGTTGCGATCTTCACCCTGTACCTTTTTAAGGTGCTCTAAACGCTCCTTAAGCTCTTTAATCTTAAGCGCAAACTCCTCTTCATTAGGACCATCTGGATCGGGCTCTACATACTCCTCATCTTCGCTCGACTCCTCAGCCTCTTCAAAGAAGACGCTCGCATCGATAAAACCAGAGGCGATATCACTCAAACGGGTTCCATTCTCGATAGCAGCGTTGTACGCATCAATTAGGTGATAAGAGGCGGGGAGATAGAGAGCAAGCGACATTAAAGCTTCGTTGAGCCCCTCTTCAATCCGAATTGCGATCTCCTTCTCCTGCTCACGCGTTAAGAGATCTACAGTCCCCATCTCACGCATATACATACGAACAGGATCAGTGGTGCGACCAATCTCTTCATTGTCGATATTAACGAGGACTTCAGCCGCCTCTTCAACCGCATCATCATCAGAATCGACAGACTCATTAAGCATCAACGTATCTTCATCAGGAACCTCTTCATGAACGGAGATTCCCATATCTGAAATCATACTAATAATGGTGTCGATCTGCTCTGGATCCACAATATCTGTGGGTAGTTGGTCATTTACTTCAGCATAGGTGAGATACCCCTGCTCTTTTCCGATCGCAATCAACTTTTTGATCTGCTGTTGCTGCTTTTTGATGTCTGTATTTTTGCTCATAAGTAGAATTGTACCCTTAGCTTATTTATCGATGACTCTTACAACCCAACCAATTATAAAAGAGGCGTCTGCCCGATCACTCTACTGCATCTTGCGTAGTCGATGAATCCAAAACTGGTCTCTATAAAAAGAGGAGTGCTTTCCCCCTTCCGAACCAGTTTTAACCAGTCAGAAGAGCGAAAATCCACTCCTCATTATAGCATAATATAGAGAATCTAGGCAATCAGGGCGCCGACGTCAAACGACTCATCTTCAAGTACATTCTTCAGATTTTTTAAGCCTTTCAATTGAATTTGACGCACTTTATCGCGGGAGATATCCATCGCTTTTGCTGTCACCTCTAGTGTAGAGCGTTCATAACCATTCAAGCCAAAACGCATCTCAATCACCTTCTTCTGCTCAGGATCGAGCGCTTTTACACTCTTCTCTAGAAGTTGATAGAGCGTTAACTCCTCCATCGTCTCAAGTTGAGAATCGACAGAGATCTCACTCTCAATAAAATTGTGGAATGTCTCGCTCTCCTCCCCCATCTCAGCATCGAGCGAGAGTGTACTCTCATTCTCTTTGTAGAGCGCTGAAACCTGTTCTAATGGGAGATTCATCTCTTTTGCAATCTCTTCTAATGTGGGTTCTCGATTGAGTTTAGTACGTAATTGATATTCTGCTTTAAGATGACTATTAATCGCCTTATTCACATGAATCGGAAGACGAACCGTACGGCTCTGATTCATCACCGCTTTATCGACATAATCCCGAATCCACCATGTTGCATAAGTGGAGAGTCGGTACCCCTTATCAGGATCAAATTTATCGATTGCATGCATCAAACCGAGATTCCCTTCAGAGATAAGATCTAAGGTGTCGAGCCCTCGATTTTCATAATTACGTGCAATCGAGACGACTAATCTTAAGTTTGATTCAATCAGTTTATTAAGAGCGGCACGATCCCCCCCCCGCGCTGCAATGGAGAGCTCAATCTCCTCCTCCGCGGTTAAGAGTTCATACTGCCCAATCTCGCTAAAATAGCGTTGGAGTATCGTACGATTACTTGGATCAAAGGCGCTATCGCTCGGTGCTAGATTCTCTAGAAAGGATTTAAAGTCCTTGGAGCGTTCTGCCTTCTGTTCTACTTTTTTTGTTTGAGCTTTGTTCATAATAATTGCCCTCGCTGAGCTTGCTTTTTAAATTGTTGACTTAACAGTTTTGCTGTCTTGTCCCTAATTCGTCCTTTTTGGGGCGCAAATCAAAGCACTCACTGCTAAGTCACAATGATATCGCTAATAAAACTCAATGGATAATTGAAAAAAGATAAGGCTCCCTTCAAAAAAAACTATAACTCTTCCATGATTTATCGCCTAAATCACTCTTTATTAACGAATAAAATCTATTTTTTAAGATCGAAACAACCTAAAATTCGGCTAATCCCCTCCATGAGAGTAGATCTTGGGGTTGCAAAATTTAATCGAACATATCCACTATTCTCCCCAAAGGTCGCCCCGTTATTGAGTGCGATCTTATTTTTGAGCAAAATTTTATAAGCATCAACCCCTAGTTGAGTCCCATTAAAGTCGAGCCACATCAGATAAGTCGCCTCAGGGATAGTGAATCGTAACCCTTCAATTTTTGAGAGCTCTTCCACCACATAATCACGATTAGCAGTTAAGTAGTGACGAAGTGCATTGAGCCACTCATCTCCATAATCGAAAGCGAGCTCGGTCGCCTTCATTGCGTAGATATTCATTCTAGGGACAAATCCCATCATCGCTGAGATAAATCGCTCCCGAAGCGCTTCATTCTCAATGATCGCAAATCCTCCACCAAGCCCTGGAATATTGAAGGTTTTGCTTGCAGAATAGAGGGTGATGGTGTGCTCTCGAGTCGCTTGACTCAAAAGAGCGTAGGGGCGATGTTCATTTCCTTCTAAAAGAAGCTCACCATGAATCTCATCCGAGATCACAATAAGATCACGATCGATCGCTACCCTCTCCAATCGTTTCTGCTCCTCTTCAGTAAAGACTCGCCCTGAAGGATTATGGGGATCACAAAGCATAAAGAGCGCACTATTCTCATCTAACGCTGAGCGAATCGCCCCCTCTTCAAGCGTAAATCTCATCTCGTGCGTACCACGATCTTCACGTGTTAAAGGGACATCTCTCCGCTCAATGCCAACATTCTCCCCAATCGCTAAAAATGGGGGATAGATCGGCGTTGTTGTCAGATAATTCGCCTCTGGATTACCCATTTTTACCATATTTGCAGCCACATTTAGGCCAGTCTTTAGACTCGGTAGAAGCACAATGGCATCTGAAGAGAATTCCCAACCATAGATCTTCTTCATGCGGTAGCTGATGGAATCTAAAAGACGAGCAGGGCGCGCCTTTCCATATCCATACACCCCATTTTCAGAGAGCCTCATCAATCCCTCTTGCACCTCTTTTGGGGATTTAAAATCCATATCAGCGATCCACATCGGTAGGGTGCCGATATCGAACGTGGTCCATTTATCGGAATTGTTATTACGTCGGTTGATCACTTCATCAAAATCGAAAGTCATCCTTCACTCCTTTAGTCTATTCATCTTTTATAATCGATAAGAGGGGCCTAAGCCCCTCCAATCCTCATCTTTATACTCTCATAGTAACGCTATTTAAGTGACTTGAGTAGCGCTTTTAACAATGTATAAAACTTCTCAACCGTCGCAACATCAACCCGCTCTTTCGGTGAGTGCGCCCCACGAATAGTGGGCCCAAAACTTACCATCTCAAGGTGGGGGTAACGCTCTAAAATAAAGCCTGTCTCAAGCCCTGCGTGAAGCACCTCTACCTGCATCTCCTCCCCAAAAAGCTCCTGATAAGTGGCTCTAAGCGCTTTTAGTGGACGTGCTGAAAGATTGGGGTTCCAGCCAGGATACTCCCCTGAAGCCTCCATAAAGCCAGCGGTAAGTTCTGTCACTGAGCGGAGCTTTGCAATGATCTCAGCCAATCCATCACGATTGAGCGAACGGGCTAAAATAGAGACCTCAACTCCTCTTGATTGATCGAAAGTGACAATCCCCACATTTGCGCTGCTCTCCACAACAGGGAGGGTCGCTGAGTGTCGGATCACCCCATTTGGCATTAGCATCAAACTATTGAGGAGCTCACGACTGCGAATAGGATCGAGCGCTTCAATCGGCTCCCCCTCTTCATACTGCAGCTCAACCCCCTCTTCAACCGATTTTAGACGCTCAAAAAGACGACTCTCCCACTCCTGAAGATGAGCAATAAAAGAGGCTTTATGGCTCGCATCCACAGCGATTAACGCCTCTGCAGCGCGAGGAATCGCATTTCTTAACGTCCCCCCCTCTAATGAAGCGATTCGTAGAGGATATTGATGAGAGAAATCGTGCAAAATCTCCGTTAAGAGGAGCGTTGCATTACCATATCCACGATGAATATCGAGCCCTGAATGCCCCCCTCTCAAACCTGAAAGGCTCACTCTGAAGTACTCACCACAAGGGGTTTGATCAAAGAGATACTCTTTCTGATAAGTAAGATCGATCCCCCCCGCTGATCCGACACAGCAAGAGCCAAATCGCTCGCTATCGAGATTGAGTAGATAATCTCCAGAGAGCCAATCGGGCGAAAGGGCGCGCACGCCACCCATTCCCGCCTCTTCATCAACGGTAAGAAGAACTTCAAGCGGGCCATGCTCTGCGCTCTCATCCTCTAAAATCGCAATCGCTGCCGCAACCCCGATTCCATTATCGGCGCCTAAGGTTGTATCATCAGCACGCACCCAGCCATCTTCATAGATAAGGGTGATCCCCTCCTCTTCAAAATTGTGAGTGCTCTCATCCCCTTTCTGCCACACCATATCGATGTGCCCTTGCAGAATAACAGTTGGCGCATCCTCAAATCCTTCGGTCGCTGGCTTTTTAATGAGGATATTCCCAATCTCATCCTCCTCCCACTCAAAGCCCCGTTCTGTTGCATACTCTCGATAGAATGCTCGGATCTTCTCCTCTCTCTTTGAGCCTCGTGGAATAGCGCTCATCTTAGCAAAGTGATCCCAGAGCAATTTAGGGGTTAGTGAATGATTCATAATCTTTAAATATCCTCTCGTTATCGATGAATAGATCTTAATGCCCAAATAGTTGGGCTAAGCTGAGTAGATGGTGCTTCTAATCACCTATTTCAAGCAAATGCGCACCATTTAGACGCCGATGCTTACTTCTTCTCCCGCTTTGAGCTCTTAATTAGGGAGTAACCGAGTGAGGCGATCCATAAAAGTGCAATTAAAGCTCCTAAAAGGGGATGAATCATCAGCCCGATGACGAAAAGAATCATCATTCCAAAGGAGTTCATCAACATAGATGAGCCCCCCATCTCCCGAATGGCTCGATTAATTGCCCCAAAGCCTTCCGATTTTTTAATCGCTTCAAGCTCTTCTGCTGTCAATTCCCGCCCCTCATCAGACTCCTCAACAATCTCTTCCCCGTAGGCGTCATATTTTTTCTCATGCTCATCATACATATTATGCTCCTCCACTCTTCTCACCAAGCTCCCGCTCTGAGAGCGCTAACTCATGGCGACGAAGATTTTTTAATTGACTACTAATAAATAGAGCTGCTAAAAGCGCCGCTAAGAGATCCGCAAACGGGACCGAAGCCCAGACTCCATTCAATCCAAAATGATTAGGCAGTAAGAGAAGTGCGGGGACAAGGAAGATCAGCTGTCGGCTCAGACTAAGAAAGATCGACTGGCGCACCTTACCGATACTCTGAAAATAGATCGTCACCACCACCTGAAATCCAACAAGAGGGAAGAGAATCGTCATAATTTTCACAGCGCTGATCGTTGCATCTCCAACCTCTTTAGAGGGATTGAAGGGGGCGATAATCAACTGAGGCGCAAACTGCCCAATCAACATCGCTACAACCCCGACACCGATCCCAATCTTCATGGTGTAGAGCAGTACCTCTCGCAA
>JASLFR010000123.1 GCA_030150565.1 Cardiobacteriales bacterium
TCAAAACGAGGCTACAATCCCATAAGAGCCAGTTCAATTTTAGATCGCCAATTCAAACGCGCAACATTAATGCACACCTGAAAACGCCGATCGCCATCAGTATATTTCATCCAAATTTCATGAATATCGCTAATAACATCATATGCATCTTTAATTTTCGAAGCGGTCAACATATAGTGCAACCTCCTCAGTGATTTGGCTTTCATGAGCTCTTACTACACCACCAAATAAAGTATTAATTTGATTAACAATTGCTTCTCTTTCTTTAAGTTCCATAAATGATATCTCCTAATAAAAAAATAAGGCTCTCTCGTTGCTCTAATAAAAAGCCCCGCATATAGCGAGGCCTGATAATGTTTTAAATATTGACAGTCATTATTAATAAGGGGAAAAAAATATAAAGTATATTAACGCAAGAGCTACCCCTAAAACTATATATTTAAATTTCATATCCACACCTTATAATAATTACCTTATTTTTAATAAAATATTTTCTACATCATACCCAAAAAGCCAAATCTAAATGTCTTCTATTGGCTAATTTAATAGGATTCCCACATAGTGTTAAGGCTTGATTCCGCTCAGAAAAAATAATTTTTGCCATATCCAACACCGCCTTAGCCGCTTCATACGTCAACATGATCGCTCTAATGCCTGGCTGCCCTAAATCTTTTTTCTTCAACTGATAAAGTCATATCTACAAGATGCTCGAAGCATTCCAAGTAAATAATGGCAATCTAGTCGCTCTAATAAAAAACCTCGCTCTTGGCGAGGCTTATTCATAGTTTTAACTCTTGATTATTGTGCGCTCGAGGCGCTCGTATATTTAATCTAAGCGATAGATAAATTTTACAATTGTTGTTACAACTTTACACATTTCTGGGGAATACTTCCCGCGCATTCTATACTCGCAGGCTATGTAATTACTAAGCAATCCAAGAAATGCAATTGCTAAAATTAACATGATCCATTTTTTTATATCCATATTTTCCATCATTAGATGGTGGTTTATATGACTCACAATGTCAATCATCAACTATATAAAATCAATCCGTTACTATAGTCCGATAAATGCCATGTATAGATCCGTTTTTCTCGCGCCCGCCTGTACATTTCTACAAGCTTTATAGGAAAGCATACCAATTTCTTCATTAAGCAATCCCATCAAACCTAAAGCCACTGCGACAGAATCCTACCATTTAGCAACATCAAGTTTGACGTTTTTTAGAAAGATTTAAAAGCTCAGCGAGCCTAACTTTAGAGTATTATCGCAAGGTCAATAAAGAGCTTGATAGATACCTAGCTGAACTTGAAAGATCGATTATCTTAAACCAAGAAATTAACAGAAGAGGGATCAAACTCCCATTTGATTCAGGCGATTCTGACAGCGTTCGTAATTGGCTTAAAAAACTCTAAGTTTTTATCTATACATAAAAAATGCCAGTGAATTCAATCCACTGGCATTTTATTAGAGCTTTATACTCAATTAGTCGGCATCAGCAGGCTTGATAGAGATATCCTCTAGATCTTCCTGATAATGGGTAAATCTTACAGGCTTAATCTCCTCTTTTAACCCCTTATAGGTCGATACACACATTGCAAGCATCATCACGGCAAGAGGAATCGACATGGCAACCAGTGCTGATTGTAAGCCTGAAAGCCCACCCGAAATGATCAGAACGGTTGAAATTGCCCCAATCACAACGCCCCAAATAATCTTTACTCTTGGAGAAGGATCGGGATTTCCATTTTCACTCACCATTCCCAAGACAAAGAGAGCAGAGTTTGCAGAAGTGATAAAGAAGATCATCACCAACACCATCGTCAAGATGCTAGTAAAGACAGAGAAGGGGAAATTCTCTAAGAAGATGAAGAAGGCTGTTGTCACATCTTTCGCCACTGCAGATGAGATTGCACTCTCTCCAAGATTTTGAATGATATGGAGTGCGCTCCCCCCCATCACTGCAAACCAGAAGAAAGAACCAACCACAGGGATAAAGACCGCCCCGATCATAAATTCTTTAACCGTTCTCCCCTTTGAGATACGTGCAACAAAGCTCCCCACAAGTGGTGCCCACGCAATCCACCAACCAAAATAGAAGAGGGTCCAACTTGCGATCCAATCCCCATTTCCATACGGCTCTGTTCGCAAAGACATACCGAAGAAGTTTTGCGCATAATCCCCAATCCCCTGAAAGAATATTTTAAAGATTGTCTGCGTCGGCCCCATGATGAGCACAAATCCAAGTAGTGCAAAAGCGAGCAACATATTTAAGTTCGAAAGATGCTTAATCGCCCCCTGCAATCCCGAGATGGTCGAGGAGATATAGACGATAGAGACTGTCGCAATAATGAAGAATTGCACTTGGGTTGAGATTGGAATATTCCATAAAATATTCATTCCGCTATTAACCTGAAGCGTTCCAAATCCTAAGGATGTCGCGATTCCAATCACCACCGAGAGAATAACAAGAATATTGATTCCTCGCCCAAAAGCGCCATAGATTCGATCCCCCACTAAAGGGTAGAAGACTGAGCTAATCGAAGCGGGTAATTTTCGTCTAAATTGAAAATAGGCTAATGAGACACCAACAAGCGCATAACATGCCCATGCCGAGACCCCCCAGTGAAGATAGACAAACTGCATTGCTGTTTTTGCAGCCTCTTCTGTATACCCTTCACCCATAGGGGGAGAGATGTAGTAAGAGACAGGTTCTGCAACTCCCCAAAAGACTAGGCTAATCCCAATCGAAGCACTAAAGAGCATCGCCACCCATGTAAGGGTATTATACTCGGGCCGATCCCCATCATCCCCTAAGCGGATATGCCCAAATCGGGTGATCGCAAGATAGATACAGAAGAGAAAAAAGATCAGAACCGATCCAAGAATAAACCAACCAAGATTATTATAAATAAACTTTAAAGAGCCATTTGAGAACGCTTCCACCTGCTCTGGAATCAATACGCCCAGCGCAATGATAATCAGGCTCAACCCTAAAGAGGCATAAAACACCATATTTTTGCCTTTCATCATAAAACCTCCACCAATTATTATTGTTATTAATTGAGTATTTAATAAACACTCGGGGTGTACACACTATTAACCCACCCACACAGACGCGTCAATACAAATATAGGTAAAGTCCAACCCCTATTAGGATAACATAATCAAAATTACCCAATATTTTTCAACAATATAAATAAGTATAAGAGCCTGAAAATCGGAGATAAAAAATGAATAAAAGGGGTGAAAAATATTTATTTAAAGTTTATTGACGGGTTAAAAATCTTGTTATACGATCAAAAATGTAAACTTAAAGTTTACACTTAACCATAAGGAGAGATAAATAATGACAAATAGAAATAAGACAATTTCCCTTCAAGATCATATTGATCTCGATAATGCTTGGACCATCCCCGCTCAATACTACACCTCAGAAGAGATTTACGAGTATGAGAAGGAGGCGATCTTCGCAAACTCTTGGATCTGTGTGGCCCATATCAGCGAACTTGCAGAGAAAAACGCTTACGTTATCCGTGAAATTATTGGCGAGAGCTTAATTCTCGTAAGAGGGCGCGATAATGTCCTTCGTGGATTCTATAACGTCTGTCCCCATAGAGGGCATCAGCTGATGAGTGGCGATGGTGGTAAAGCAAAAAATGTGATCACCTGCCCCTACCACGCATGGGCCTTTAAGTTAGATGGTGAACTTGCACACGCAACAAACTGTGAAAATGTGAATAACTTCGATGCAGAGAAGATGAGCCTCAGTAGCTTCCACGTTACAGAGCATGCAGGTTTTGTCTACATCAACTTAACCGAAGGGGAGCCTGAGCCGATTGAGGAGCAGTTACCTGGTCTAAAAGAGCAGATGGAGCAGGCTTGCCCTAACATTAAAGATCTCAAACTTGCTGCACGCTTTGTGAATAATACTGAAGCGAACTGGAAGACGATCGTCGATAACTACATCGAGTGTTACCACTGCCCCACGAACCACGTCAGCTTTGCAAGCTCAGTAGATGTGAATATGTATACGCATGATCTCCACCATAACTGGACCGTGCAGATTGGGCAGGCAAAACCCTCAGAATCCTCCTACCAATTTGATGAGTCGGTTAAAGACCCCAAATTCTACGGCTTCTGGATCTGGCCTTGCACCATGTTCAACATGCCTCCAGGGGGCGATTTTATGACTGTTATCTACGAATTCCCTGTAAGCGCTGGGGTAACTGTTCAATATTACGATATCTACTTCCTCAATGAGGAGTTGACGGAGTACCAAAAGAACCTTATCGAATGGTACCGCACAGTCTTCCGCCCTGAAGATCTTCGCTTAGTTGAAGGGGTTCAAAAAGGGCTCAATTCAAGAGGATATCGTGGTCAGGGAAGAATTATGACCGATCGTCAAAGAAGCGGGATTAGTGAGCATGGAGTGGCACACTTCCATCAACATATCGCCCGCGCTCACGAAAAATAATCTATCCCTAAAGAGAGAGCAATAAGAGAACGGTACTGTGATTGAGCCCACTCAATTACATACCGTTCTCCTGCTCTTAAAAGAGTTACAAAAATTATCGATTAAGAGGTTTTAATTATGATCAGCGCCAAAATGAGAGTAAAGGTAAGTAAAATCGAGCAACTTACCCCCACAATTAAACAGTTTGAACTTAGCCCAATTATCGGTGAACTTCCCCCCTTCACCGCAGGCAGCCATATCCGTTTTCACTTAACCTCTCTCGATCTTATTAAAGCTTACTCTCTCATCAACGCTCCACATGAGACCTCAACCTACGAAGTGGCGGTGCTTCTCTGTGAAGATTCACAAGGGGGCTCAAAATTTATGCATCACTCCCTCGCTGAAGGGGATGAGATTGAGATCTCCCCCCCTGAAAACTTCTTCCCTCTCGTTGAAGATAAGAGCAAAAAACATCTCTTTATTGCGGGAGGAATCGGCATCACCCCTTTTCTCTCCTATCTCGATCGAGCGATTGAAAAAGAGCTCCCCTTCGAGCTTCACTACAGCTTTAGAGAGGAGAAAAATGCCGCTTTTGTCCCCTTCTTAAAGGAGAAACTCGGTGAGAAACTCTTCCTCTATGACAATAGCGAAAATCAGCGTTTAGAGGTGGAGCGCCTCATTAAAGCGCAGCCAGAAGAGAGTCACGTCTATGTCTGTGGTCCTCAAACCTTGATCGATGCAGTGGTTGAGCATGGAACAGAGCATTTAGGGGAATCGAACGTTCACTTTGAGATCTTTAGCGAAACAGGAAGCAGCGGAAATGCGTTTGAGGTCGTCTTTCAGCGTTCAGGCTTTAGCTTGATGGTGGATGAGGATTCCTCAATTCTCCAAGCGATTGAGGCGGATAAACGGATCTCTGTAGAATCGCTCTGTCGTAATGGGGTCTGCGGCACTTGTGAAACCGCTATTTTAGAGGGGGAGGCGGATCACCAAGATCTCTACCTCGATGAAGAGGAGCAGGCAGAGCAGAAGACGATGATGATCTGTGTCTCGCGAGCAAAGGGGAAGAGAATCGTCCTAGATCTATAATTGTAAAAAAGGAGAGTAGAAGCTCTCCTTTTTTATTGCTCACAATAATTGAATGGAATCCCCTTTCGCTTGAAGAAAGAGGAGCTCTCTTCCCATATAGTCGTGTGTCACCTCTAGCGAGAATCGCTGCTCTTGAAAAGAGAGCTCCCCTCCCCTCTGCTTTAGAATCTGCTGTAATGCATCCCGCTCTTTAAGCACCAATCGATAGAGAAAGGATTGCAATCTAAAAAAATCGATCCCTTGCGCTTTTGCATTATCCGCAATAATCGCCCCCTCTCGATCCATAAAGATCGTTAAGCGCTGCTCCCTTTTAAGGAGAAAATCGAAGCAACTCTTCTGCATTTTAAGCTCAATCTCTTCCCGCTTCTGCTTAGAGTTGTCGATACTGATTCCAACGATCTTCGTCACCTTTCCATTGGGGCCCTTAATCCCCGCTGCTCGAGATTTAATCCAGCGCGCCTCCCCATTTTGATTAATCTTAAACTCAATCTCATGCGCGCCTCCCCCCTCTTGAATAATCTTGGTATAGCCCGCTAAGAGTTTATCCCGCGACTCTTTTGTCATAAGTGATAGGAAATCATCATTGTTGGTGACGTTGATCCCGTAAACCTGCTCCACATTATCGGAGTAGTGAATCTCATTGGTGAGAATATCCCACTCCCACGTCACAATCTCATTCGATTCATAGAGGTAGAAATCATTAATATGGCGAAGCGTTTGGGGTCTCTCCCCCTCCTCTCCACCATATTTGAGCCAACTCTTATCGACGCCTAAAAAGGTAGCGAGGTGCTCTAAATTCTCCTCACCAATCATCCCCCCTTTAGTCCACTTATTCACCGCAGTGCTCGAAACGTTTAGCGCTTGAGCGACTCTCCTTTGACTTAATGATCGTTTTTTTAAAACCTGAAGCAGTCGCTCTCCAAATGTCTCTATGCTCATTTAATATCTTCCATTATGAGATTTAATCAGTTAACTATTAACGCGCTATCCCTCCTAGAAGAAGTAGGCTAGAGGCCATTCTACCGCTATTGGTATGCAAATTCACTTTGGATAGGGTGGCATTTCCTCCATTTAAATCAATTTTTTATTAAATTTTTGCAAGTGCCTCAACAACCGCATCACCAATCTCTTGAGTGGAGGCGACTCCCCCCATATCCCTTCCGTAAGGACCCACTGCTAATACCTGCTCAATCGCTGCTAAAATCTGATCATGTGCGATCTTGTACGCTTCACACCCTTCCAATTCTCCAAAAAAATCGAGCATCATAGCGCCAGACCAGATCATCGCAATAGGATTTGCAATATTTTGCCCATAAATATCGGGAGCAGAGCCGTGAACAGGCTCAAAAAGAGAGGGGAAAGTGCGCTCTGGATTGATATTAGCTGAAGGAGCTAACCCCATCGTTCCCGTACAAGCAGGACCAAGATCGGAGAGAATATCTCCAAAGAGATTAGAGGCGACGACAACATCAAACTGCTCAGGCTGCATCACAAATCGAGCGCAGAGAATATCAATATGTTGCTTATCCCAAGAGATTGTAGGGTACGATTTTGCTATCTCCTCAACCCGCTCATCCCAATAGGGCATGCTCAAGGCTAAGCCATTCGATTTTGTTGCACTCGTCAATTTTTTACGCGCCCGCTTCTCAGCAAACTCAAACGCATAACGTAAAATACGATCCACCCCCCGTCTGCTAAAGATCGACTCCTGAAGCACAAACTCATGCTCCGTTCCCTCATACACCCTGCCCCCAATTGCGGAGTACTCCCCTTCGGTATTCTCTCTTACCACATAGAAATCGATATCCCCCGCTTTTTTATCTACAAGTGGGGATTTTACCCCCTCAAGCAGGCGGACAGGGCGCAAATTAACATACTGATCAAATCGGCGGCGAAACTGCAAAAGTGAGCCCCAAAGCGAGATATGATCTGGGACTAACTGAGGCCAACCAACAGCGCCGTAATAGATTGCATCGAACGATTGGAGCGTCTCAAACCAATCCTCTGGCATCATCGCTCCATGCTCTGCGTAATATTCACAATTGGCCCACTCAAAATGCTCAAAAGAGAGATTGAGCCCCCTCTTCTCCATCACCGCCTCTAAGACCTTCAGCCCCTCAGGCATCACCTCTTTACCAATTCCATCCCCAGCTAAAACTGCAATCTTAAATGCTCTACTCATCCCCATCTCCTCCTTAAATTTTATCCACACCCCATAAGCGAAAATGCTTATACGATAGAGATATCATGGCAGAAAAAGAGCGCCCCATCAGTCACGTTTTGTAAACTAACAGTTTACAAATTGGAGCGAATTGAAAAATAATATAGCCTCCCTCCACCCTTAAAGGAGTTACAAAGATGAATCGTTCTCTAAAAAAGATGCCGCAAACAGAGGATCTCTACACCTTTCTTATTGTGGTGAAGAATCGCAGTTTTATTAAAGCGGCGAATGAATTGGGGGTCTCCCGCGCCTACATCTCAAAGCGGATTCAGATCTTAGAGGAGGCGCTCGGCTATCAGCTTCTCTATCGCACAACTCGAGTCATTGAATTGACTGAACAGGGGGAGAGAGCGCACCGCTGGGCAGAGGAGATTCTCCTCAATCTACAGCAGTTAGAGGAGGAGTTGACGCAGAATAATGAAGATCCCGAGGGGCATTTAAGTATTACCAGCTCTCTTGGATTTGGGCGCCAATATATCGCTCCGCTCCTCTCAAAATTTACTCAGCAACATCCAAAAATTACCATCCGCTTCGATACGATCGACAGAGTGCAAGATCTCATCGCACAACATGTCGATCTCGATATCCATATCGGCAATCAGATCGCCCCCAATCTCATTGCCAAAAAGCTCGCCCCCAATCAGCGGATCCTCTGCGCCTCCCCCCACTATCTTAAAGAGCGAGGAGTCCCCAAAAAGCTAGAAGCGTTACTGGAGCACAACTGCCTCATCATTCAAGAGCGAGATGCCCCTTACGCAATCTGGAGTCTCAATAGTCGAAAAGGGGAGCAAAAAATTAGAGTCTCGGGCAATCTCTCCTCCAATAATGGGGAGCTTGTCAAAGCGTGGGCACTCGATGGGCAAGGCGTGATGCTTCGCTCCTTATGGGATATTCAGAAAGAGCTGAAAGAGGGGCGCTTGGTCCGAATCTTAGAGGAGTATTGGCAAGATGCAGATATCTGGGCGATCTACCCTATTCGCCTCAATCACTCAGCGAAGATGAGGAGTTGCGTCAATTTTTTAGCCGCAGAGCTCCCCAAAATTTTAGAGTTAACGTAACCCTTCTCTTAACTCCCTGGAACGGCTGGCGCAACGGAGAGCTCTCCCCGCTCATTCTCTAAAAAGTCGATTAACGCTTTAAGGGCACTCTCAAGACTCCAGTAAGCGGTGGCGATGCTGACATCAGCACTCAATCCCCCATAATATTGAGTCAATTGTAGCGCTTCATTTAACGCCTCTTGATCGATCGCATCGAGCAGATCTTTAGGCAATTGCCAATTAATCTCCTTCGCCGCTAAGCTGTTTTGCTGACGAATGATTGAGAGCGTTAAGAATGCGTAAGCTAAAAGTTCCGCCTTTCCTCTACTCTCTTTAATCACTCTCACCTGATAGATTGCGCTGTAGAGATACGCCTCATAATCTCGAACGACCCGATCATTAAGCGCTTTTTGATGATTGACATGCTCATTAAAGAGGGTGATGATTCGCCCCTTAATGCGGGCCAATTTCCGTGCATCACTACTTGGAGGGATCAGATTAAAGAGCATTAAAATGATCACAAAAGCGATCACAAGCGAGAGCCCATTATTTGCAAAAGTAGGGAAATCGTAATCCATAGGATTGGAAAAACCGATCAGAAAGATTGAGGAGAGCATAAAGCCATATCCCACTAAAAATCCGAGAAGAGAGCGGACTTTAAAGATCGCCCCTAAAAAATAGATCGGTAGTAATACCATCATCGCAGGCACAATATGGTTGATCTTAATTAAAATTCCATATTTTAGAAGATAGACGATCGGCAGAGTAAAAAATAGAGAGAGGAGAAGTGCCGCTGTTAAGAGCTTATTAATCATGGGGTAAGTCGCCCCAAGGGTGCAGATAACACCGATCAAGACGAGTAGAATATACCCCGTCTCCCACTGTGTCCCCATCCAAAACGCCATTCCAAGCATCACGCTAAAAAAGGTTCGAATCCCATTGATGAGCGCCTCTCTACGATCGCTATAGTAGATACGTAAACTTGGGGTGTAGAGTTTTAAGGTCGCTTCATCGGCAACTCGTGTCGTTAAAAGGGAGCGGAGCTTCTTCTCAACCATCGAGACAAAGTAACGCCCTTTCTGCATCGTTAAAAGCTCATCAGGAACGGCGGGGCGACTCTGCAATTTCAACTCTCTTGGTTGAGCAGAGAGGAGCCACGCCCTCTGCTCATTTAAAAATTGCGCTGTCGCTTCAGGCATTAAGCGCATCATCTCCCGCTTCATCGATTCAAGAAGGAGAAGACCCGACATCGATTTTATTAAACGGTGTCCGTAGCGATAGATGGTTAAATTATCCTCTCGATCGGTAGAGAGTGAGAGAAAATCTTGCACAACAAGATCTCTAAAATCGATCAATCCTGTTAAAACAGCGTGATACTGCTGATTAAAATGGTTCTTATCCACCTCTGGCGTTAATAAGAGTTGATAGAGTGAGCGAACCCCTTGCCGCTGCTGTCGTAACTGCTGCTTAATCGCAACCCGCTCACGATAGGAGGGCCAAAGCATTGAGATGAAGAAAGCGGTCACAAGTCCGATTAAAATCTCTAAAATCCGCGCCTGAGTGATCTGAAATACAAGGTAACTACTCGGCAAAATGGAGAGACTAAAGCCCAAAATCGCTGAAGTGTAACCACAGAGCGCAAAACAGTAGGTTAAGAAGGAGCTACGAGCGCTCGCTAAATAAGCACAGAGTGAGAGCCAAAATCCCATATAGATCACAAAGAGCCATTGGTCGGTTAATGCTATTGCGGCAATGATATTCACCATAATCGCCCCAACCAGTGTCCCGATAAGGCGCGCGATAAACTTCTCCACCAATTTTGCCTGTGTTGGAAGTGTGACGATCACCACCGTCATGATGGCCCAGTAAGGCTTATCGGTATTGAGACGAAAAGCGACAAACCAAGCGAGCGCCACCCCAATCGCTACCCGAAATCCGTAGCTATAATCGAAACTCTTCAAAAACTCCCAAAGAGGAGATTCACGCCCTTCTAGCGCCCCATTCTCTCTACTCATGGGTTGATTTCATCTCATCTAAAATAATGATGGTTGCCGTCGTTCCTGCAATCAACTTTCGGGCATCGATCTCATCTTGTGTATGGTCGAGCTCAATCTTTACAGGGATTCTCTGCGCTAAAGTAACCCATGGATAGTTCGGTTTAATGCTCTGAAGAAGCTGCTCTCCTGTCTGCGCACTCTGATCATAAATAGCGCGCCCATATCCTGTAATGTAGCCATACATCCGCTCTGTACCATCGTAAGGGATAATCTCCACTCGTCGCCCAATATCGATATAGCGTAGTTTTGTCTCTTCAAAATAGCCTACAGCGTGGAAGCTATGCTTATCTACCAGTGCAAAGAGTGGCTGGCCTGCGGGGATAAAATTCCCCTCCCGTAGATTCATATTGGTGATATATCCACTCGCATCGGCATAGACTTCAGTGCGGCTCAAATCTAGCTCCGCCTTCTCTACGGCAATCTCCGCTTGGGCGACCTGATCATTTATTAGATCGAGATTATATTTCACCTCTTCAAGATGCTCTTGAGAGATTGCAGCGGCTCGCCCAAGCTCTGTACGGCGATTATATTGATGCTTCGCCTGCTCCTGCCGAATCTTTAGCTGCATCAATTGCGCTTCAGCATTCTTAAGATTGATCTCATAATCCCGCTTCTCAAGCGCAAAGAGGAGATCCCCCTCCTCTACATATTGATTATCAGCAATATTGAGCGTGACCAACTTCCCCGGCACCTGTGCTGCCACTTGAATCACATTAGCGCGAATCTTACCATCTCGAGTCCAGCCCCCTAAGACATAGAAGTTCCAGAGCTGATACGCCACAATCACCAGAAGAAAAGCCATCACAATGGTGATTAAATATCGTTTTAAGGTCGATCCCATCGAAGTTATCCTTGCAGAAAAAGAAAAATAAAATGGCTCAGATAGAGCGAGAGAAAATAGATACTGATATCCACTAAATTGGGATGCCAGATATCCCCTGAATAGAGCGCTTTACGGTAAAAGCCCCGCACAAAGAGCCAGATAAAGAGCCCCAAAATAAGCACTTTTACAATACCAGGCAGAAATACTAATGCCCCAAATACGAGATCTGTCATGCCTCTCCTTTAAAAAATATTAAATATCTGAGCAACTCATTCAACCAATTATAGACTATAAAAAAACGTCACAGTAATCGTGACGTTTAAAAATAAGAAGAGGGGGAAAAAGAGTACTACTTTTGAGGCGCTTTCCCTACCCCGTTACAGCTCTCACACCACCCATAATAGAAGCGTCTTTTGCGTGAATAGAGCTTAAGGAGCTTCCCACTATTGCAGTTAGGGCAATCTTGTAGATCATTGAGCGTTAATCGGTAGTAACTCTTCGCCATCACCTCGGGGAAAAATGTTCCTAAAAGGGTGATTAGACGGCGACGATCGATTAAAAAGAGCCGCTCATGCCGCTCTTTTAGCGCATAATCATTAAAATAGTGGGTAGTAACAAAGAGCCCATACTGATACTCCTCCGCTAAGAGACGCCCTTTGAACGCTTGCACATCTTTAGCACCAATCCGCTCATTCGTTCTGCGGGGATTCCACGCTTTACACTGAACCGCTAGCGCTCTTCGATTCCCTTTAAAACCGATAATATCGATCCCTTGATCGTTATAGCCATCAATAATTTGGGGCTGATACCCCATCGCAATGAGGAGTTCAGCGGTTAAATAGTTCAACTCACCTGAAGAGCACTCATCTAATCGCTCAATAATATTTTGTAGCTTTTGATGATTTCCATCCGCTCCCCCCTCCCCTAATAACTCTGCAAGATTCGGCTCAGCAACCGCATCATTTAAACGCTCATCAATCGGCTCTACCTTCCGTTTTTTAAAAAATGAAAACATCCCTCACTCCTTAATTTAAGACTCTCTTCTATGAAAAAAGCCTGATACTGATGTATCAGGCCTCTACATATTACAACAAAGAGCGATTAATTCCCTTTACAGCTAAAGGTGTACCCCTCTTTCATCGTTCCATCCCAACCAGATAGATCCTGCTCAAGGCTTAACCCTAACGCTTTTTGTCGTTTCGCTTGCCAGAAAAAGAGTGCAGTCAATATTAGGGAGATAATTGCAGCTCCTATCTGAGAGACGTTCATCTCTAAATTAAATCCGATCTTCGCATTTAAAATGTAGGTTGTCGTTGCCATCAACATAAAGATTCCGGGAAGGAGCGAGATCCAATAATTGCGCTCATCGAGATAGAGATACATCGCCCCGACAAAGAGCGCGATCACAGCTGTTGACTGATTCGCCCATGAGAAGTATCGCCATAACAGATCAAAATCCATCTGTAGCAAAACAGCAGAGATTGCAAACATCGGCAGGGCAATCATTAGACGGTTAGCAACTTTCGATTGCCCAATCTTAAAGTAATCCGCAATAATCATACGCGCACTACGAAAAGCGGTATCGCCAGAGGTGATAGGGAGAATAATCACCCCGAGAATTGCTATTGTTCCGCCTACAGCGCCAAGCATCGTAGTTGAGACTCTGCTCACAACAAGTGCAGGCCCCCCTTCGGATAAAATTTCGGCAAGCTTTGTCCCAAAAGGAACCGCAGGATCATAGAAGATACTCATCGCTGCGGCGGCCCAAATCATTGCGATCACCCCTTCTGCAATCATCATTCCGTAGAAAATCTTCCGCCCATCTCGCTCATTTTGTGTGGTGCGAGAGATAATGGGTGATTGTGTAGCGTGGAATCCTGATAATGCTCCACAAGAGATCGTTAAAAATAGAAGGGGGAAAACCGCTAATCCTGAAGGATGGAGATTCTTCAAAGTTAATTCAGGAATCGCTGCAGCGTGTCCCGTCAAAAATAATCCTACCCCAATTCCTAAAGCACTCAAGACAAGAAGCGCTCCGAAGATTGGGTAGAAGCGACCGATAATTTTATCAATAGGTAATAGAGTCGCCAAAATATAGTAGATAAAGATCACCGCTAGAATAATCACAAGCGCTACTTTTTGATCAAAAAGATTATAGAGGAGTGATCCAGGCGCAGAGACAAAAACGGTCCCCACCAATACAAGAAGGAGCAGCGCAAAGAGATTGACGATATGTCGCATCGCTCTGCCTAAAAACTTCTCCGCAAGCTCTGGAAGATGGGCACCACGATTCCGAATCGAAATCATTCCCGTTAGATAATCATGCACACCACCCGCTAATATCGCACCAAAAACAATCCATAAAAAGGCAACAGGCCCATAAAGTGCCCCCATAATTGGCCCAAAAATTGGACCGACCCCAGCAATATTAAGGAGCTGAATTAAGGAGTTTTTAGCACTATTCATCGGCACATAATCGACCCCGTCGCTACTTGTATAAGCGGGCGTTGGCCGCTCCTTAATGCCAAAGGTACGCTCTACAAACGTTCCATAAGTGAGATAACCCACTAGTAAGAGAATTAATCCTCCAATAAAGGTATACATAATCCCGCCTCCTCGCTCATCTGATTATGGTTTAAATTATTGTTATAAAAATCATAGTAGCGGAACTTCTCTTGAGAAGATATGACAATTATCTAAAAGAGAGGCCAAAAATAAGAGAAGAGCCCATCTCCAATAAGATGGGCTCAATTTATCTCTCTTTTTATATTAGATCACTGATTATCCTGTTAACCCTACAACTCCCATAATCCAGCGTACACTTCTTGCAAAGAGAAGTAACGAAAGGACACCCCCAATCCAAAAAAGTGCTAACCAGAGCCACTGTTTCATCATCAATACCCCTCCCCTTCCTGCACTTTTCCTCTAAAAATATAGTAGATGAAGAGGTTGTAAGCGATTACGATCGGAAGGAAGATAAAAGCCCCAATAATCGTAAACCTAAGACTAGACTCAGGTGCCGCCGCCTCCCAAATCGTTAAATCGAAGGGGAGTACATAGGGCCAAATGGTGACAACAAGAGCGATCGCTCCTAAAAGAGCAAACCCCACCGTTAGAAAAAAGGGCTTCCAATCGGCATGATGCTGCTTCACACTTGACCGAAAGAGATAACCGAACAGAAGTGTAAAAATTAAGAGGGCAAGGTAGATTGGATACTTGCCACTGGGGATTGAGAGCCGATGTTTAATCAATGTCATGATAAAGAGTAATAAGGCTAACACTCCAAAGGTAAGAGCGATTTTATTCACCACTCTGTAGATACGCTCCTGCACAACGCCTTCACTCTTTTTAATCAGCCACGTTGCACCTAATAGAAGATAGAAAAAGAGAATCGCCACCCCTGCTAGAAGATTAAAAGGGGTCAGCCAATCCCATGCCCCACCACTATACACCCCATCCATCATCGGAAAACCGCTGATAAAGGCACCAGCAATCACCCCTTGAAAGAGGGTAGCAATCAGTGATCCGAAGAAGAAAGCAAAATCCCAGTAAGGACGAGCGCGATCTGTTGCTCGTGCTCTAAACTCAAAAGAGACACCCCGAAAGATCAGTGCGATCAACATAAAGATAATCGGCAGATAGAGTGCGCTTAAAAGAAGCGAATAGATCATGGGAAATGCGCCAAAGAGGGCTGCACCTCCTAAAACCATCCAAGTCTCATTACCATCCCAAACAGGAGCCACACTATTCATCAGCTGATCTCGCTCATGATCGCTCCTCATGAGAGGGAAGAGCATTCCAACACCAAGATCAAAGCCATCCGTAATGGTGTAAATAGCCACTCCTAATAGAATAAGAAGCGCCCAAATCGTTGCTAAATCGAAACTCATGCTACCACCTCCTCTCTACTCTCTTTAAGCGCAACAACTGATTGAGGCCCCCGCCCCAAAATACGAAAGAGATAGATAATTCCCGTTCCAAAAATAATGGCATAGGTGATCACAAAGAGTAAGAGCGAAAGGGAGAGTTGAGATGCATCATGATTTGAGACTGAATCGACAGTACGAAGCAATCCTTGCACAGTCCACGGCTGACGCCCAATCTCTGTAGTAAACCAACCTGCTAAAATCGCAATCAAACCTGATGGCCCCATCAAAAGGGAGAAGCGAAGAAAGAGTGGTTTCTCATGCATTACCCCTTTTCGTTGTAACCATGCCCCCCAAAGTGCTAGCGCCACCATTAAGAAGCCTAATCCTACCATCACCCTAAAAGACCAGAAGACCCAAGCAACAGGAGGTCGATCCTCAGGAGCAAAATCTTTTAATACTGGGATCTGCCCATCTAAAGAGTGAGTTAAGATAATACTTGCAAGATAAGGGATCTCTATCGAGAAGTGGGTCTTCTCTCCCTCTTGATCTGGGAATCCAAAAAGGATAAGAGAGGTACTCTCCCCCTCCTCTACCTGATCCCAATGCCCCTCCATCGCAGCTAATTTATGAGGCTGATTCTCAAGAACGTTGAGCCCATGAAAATCCCCCACAACCACCTGTGCAATAGAGAAGATGATTAGTGAGGTGAGCGCCATCTTCTGCATCTTCATAATCGCTTCAGTACGATGCCCCTTTAAAAGATGCCACGCAGCTACCGCTAAAATAATGAGTGACGTTGTATTGAATGTTGCAATCAACATATGTGCTAATCGAACTGGAAGCGAAGGATTAAAGATCACCGCCCACCAATCGACAGGAACAGCGACACCATCAATGATCTCAACGCCTGCTGGCGTCTGCATCCAACTATTAGAGACAATAATCCAAAATGCAGAGGAGAAGGTGCCAAGCGCCACCATTAAGGTTGCAAAGAAGTGAAGCTTCTCCCCCACCCGTTTACGTCCAAAGAGCATCACCCCAAGAAAGCCTGCTTCCAAAAAGAATGCAGTTAACACCTCGTAGGTTAAAAGAGGTCCGGTGACACCCCCGGAGAATTTAGAGAACTCACTCCAATTGGTGCCAAACTGGTACGCCATTACGACGCCAGAGACGACCCCCATTCCAAATGCTACCGCAAAAAACTTAACCCAAAACTCATATAACTCCATATAGACTGCATTACGAGTCTTTAGCCAAAGCCCCTCCATTAAGGCTAAAAAGAGAGCTAAACCAATCGTTATCGCAGGAAATATGATGTGAAATGAGATCGTAAACGCAAACTGAACTCGCGCTAAATCCAATGAACTCAAACCCATGTTTCCACCTTCAAGAGAGCAAAAATATCCATCAACCAGAGAGATCTCTCTGGACTCG
>JASLFR010000023.1 GCA_030150565.1 Cardiobacteriales bacterium
GGGTTCCCGATGAAGTCTATGTATTAACGACTCTGCATGGTAAAGAGCAGATTATTAATAAGTTATTTAATGCAGGGTATTTTAAGCGACTATGTGACGATTATGCGCTGGAGGGGATTCAATTTACCGAGGATTCTATCCATGTTTTGAGTGATGGAGATGGGGGAGTATTAGAGGATATCCGTACTGTTTTTGAGAATACCTCAGCAGCGAATCAGATTGTAAAATTTATTCACGATCTCTGTTTAGATGACAATAATGAACTTCACGTCTCTATCGCTGGTGGCAGAAAATCGATGGGATTCTATATCGGTTATGCGCTCTCTCTTTTTGGGCGTAAGCAAGATTCGCTCTCCCATGTTTTGGTTTCGCCACCTTATGAAAAAGTGCCACATTTTTTCTACCCCACAACGACAGATCAATGGATGAAAACATTCGACGATAGTGAAGAGGTTAATGCTAAAGAGGCGGAAGTTTGGCTTGCAGAGATCCCATTTGTAAGAATGGGAGAAGGGACTCCAAATCTTGAATTAACAGAAGATTGGGATTACCAAAAAGCTGTACAGGTAGCGCAAGCGGAGCTTACCGACTTTAGGGTGATTATTGATATAGAGAAGCAGACGATCGCTTGGCCCGAATTTATGGAGGTGAAGTTACCTTTTCAACAGTTGGCTCTATACGCAGCGGTAGCAAAATTCTCTAAGGAAGGGAAGATGATTGGAGAAGTTAAGAGTGATAAGAGCATCGCCACTTATCAGGAGCTTGCACAGGAGTATTATGAGCTGCATGAAAGGCTTGGTAGGGCTCATAACTTATCATTGGAGAAGTTAGCATCAACAGAACAGTTGGAGCCAGATATTCTACGAATTTTAAGAGAGTCGAGCTCTAAGATTGCACGAGCGATTCGTGAACAACTTGGAGAGTATGCAGAGCATTTTATCATTCACTCGTTTGGGAGAAGTGGGGATAAAAAATATAAGCTGACTCTAAAGAGAGAGAATATTTTGATTCGGTAGATCTTCCTTTTAATCATCAATGTTAATGGAGCGCTCTAATGGAGAGTAGATATAAAAATTTAAGTATCCCCCCTTTGCCAGAGAATCCCTTTCAATGGCATACGCTTAAGTGTCGTCTGATTACCCCTTTATATGGGGGGGGAGTGGAGTCTGCAACAGTAGATACTCAGATGCCGATTCGTATTTCTGGTATTCGTGGACAGCTTCGCTCATGGTGGCGTTTACTCGCTAAAAATCTTTGGGGATTGGGTTCCTCTAAAGAGATTCAACAATTAGAATTTAAGCTCTGGGGAGGAATTAGTAAGGATGCCCCTACAGCGAGTGAGGTTTTTCTACGTATTCGAAACCATACTGAAGTGAAGCTTCAAAAATATACCGCATATACTGGGCATAATGATAAAAAAAATAGCGAGTATCGAGCATTAAATTACCTCTTTTTTCCAGCAAGTAATGAAACGGATAGCGATGTAACACACGATCTTTTACAAGAAGGATTTGAGTGGGATTTAGAGATTCGTTTTTCACCTTGGCTTGAAAGCGAGGAGAATAGCGAGTTTAAGCATCAAATCATCGAAACGTTGCGTTGGTGGAGTCAATTTGGCGGAATCGGATCGCGGACACGCCGTGGAGCAGGCGCATTTATTGTAGAAGAAGCAGCGACGCTCCCTGATCTATTAGAGCCGATCACTATTGAAGAGGCTGAAAACGTAGGCTGTAAGTTGGTATTAGGTAGGCCACAACAAGATGCTGTAAAAGTGTGGGCGAAAAGTGTTGGGCGATTGCAGGAGTTTCGTCAAGGGGCGCATGTGGGGCGAAATCAGGGGCAGAGACCGAAGCCAGCTGGGCGCAGTCGTTGGCCAGAGCCCGATGCGATTAGAAGGATAATAGGAACACACGCTCCCGAGCATAAACCCGAACACCCTGCTGGTAATCTTTTCCCTCGCGGTTTTTTTGGCATGCCGATTATCTTTCATTTTGTAGGTCGTAAAGAGCCTCGAGATACGCAGTTAGTACCAAAAGGGAAGGAGCGTATGGCTAGCCCTCTTATTTTAAGGCCATTCTACCTTAGAGAGAAGCAATCATACGCACCAGCAGCCCTCCTTTTGCCGTATAGCCATCTCTTTAGTATGGAGGTAGAGCTCAAGGGTGGAACGGGCGAAAACGTTAACCTTTGGAATCCACAGAAAAAAGGGGATATTCGACCGATCTTGGAGAGTGATGGGGATGATCCTCTACTTGCCTTCTTAAACTTTTTCCAAAAGGGGTAGCTAAGATGAAACAGTATGTAATGATCTTATCAATCGGGCCGGTACAAGATTTTATTGCCGCAGCAAGACGCAGTCGTGACTTATGGTGTGGCTCTTGGCTCCTATCTGAGCTTGCAAAATCTGCCGCTCTCTCCCTCTTTAATGGGGATGCAGAGCTGATTTTTCCCGCCGTTAATAAGAGTAATTCGGCACTTTTAGAACCTAATAGTGATTTTTCGGTGGGGAATAAATTGCAAGCGGTGGTGAAGGCTCCCCATATTGAAGCGGTTGCTGATCTCTTTAAGAGTGCTAAAGAGGCGGTTCAAGTCCGCTTTGAGAGTGAGGCTAAAGCGAGCAGAGAGCGCTTAAAGCTACCTTTAAGAGAGGAGATCTGGGAGAAGCAGATTGAAGATTATGTGGAAGTTCAAGGCGCATGGGCTGAAATAAAAGAGAGTTATCGAGAGGCTGTTGAAGAGGCATCTAGCTTACTAGCAGCACGTAAAGCAACGCGTGATTTTAAACCATCGGCACTCTCACCATTTGATGCTACGTATATGCTTCCAAAATCCTCTTTAGATGGTGCACGTGAGACAGTTCTCCCTGAATCGATTCGAAAAGAGGGGAAACTGCAACGAATGCTCTCTTTATCAGATGGAGAACAGCTCGATAGCGTAGCTATTATTAAACGATTAAGTGGAGATGTGGATCAATTTACCCCTTACACACGCATCGCTGCTGATAGCTGGATAAAAACATTGGTAGAGTTTGGGTATGAGGGGGCACTAAAAGAGATTGGCGCGATTTACTCAACCCTTGTTAAACTTGGTTTAGCGACACAAGTCTCTGGTAATAGTGGGCACTATCGAGATTTTCCATTTGATGGGCAATATCTCTACTCATTTAGAGTAGAGGCAGCTCTTAGCAAATCTTCTCACTCCTCTGAAGAGTATAAAGCTTTTAAAGTATTAGAGAGAAGATTACGCCCCATTTGGAATAAATTTGGTGATCCATGCCCCTATAGCGCTCTACTTCTAGCAGATGGAGATAAAATGGGGGAGCTTCTTGATAATGCTCACACTATTGAAGAGCACAGAAAGATTACCGCAGCCCTTTCAGATTTTGCCGGTTCAGTAGCGAGCAAGATGCGCCAATTTGATGGGCATACCATTTACGCTGGTGGGGATGATGTATTAGGTTTTGTCCCATTAAGTCGTGCTTACGAGTGTGCAAAAGCGCTCTCAGAGCAATTTTTATATCACCTTTCACCAATCGCAAAAGAGTTAAGTGAGGCGCGCGGAGAGGCGATCAATGCGCCCACGTTATCAGTAGGGCTTGCGATTACCCACATTAATACCCCCTTAGGGGATATTCGAAACTTAGCGGCAAAGGCGGAAAAGATCGCTAAAGGGGATGCTGTCGCACCTTTAGAAGAGCAGCGAAATGCGGTGGGAATTACCTTGGCCGTTCGTTCAGGATCAACAACAAATATGCGTCTACGGTGGGATGATGAGCGGGGGCATAGAGCCTTAAGAGAGTGGATTGAGTATTACCGAGGAGATCATTCCGCTTTAGGTGCTGAGCCTCTCCTTACAAGCCGTATTGCGTATGATACTCGGGCCATTGCTCTAAATACCGATTTTCACTTAGCAGCTGGAGAGGAGGCGCTTCTTAGCAAAATTCAAAAAGCTGAATTTGCCCGTATGTTAGAGAATGCACGCACACAATCAGGGAAGCGATTAGTTCCTGAATTAAAGACACAATTAACGCAACGTTTAGAGCAATTAGAGCGTTTAGAGGATCTATCAACAGAGCTCATTATTGCACGTTGGTTATCGGTTAAAACAGCTCGAGATGTTGGGAGAATGCAATAGATGAAGCCATTATTGAGTTACTTTATTCAACCCCTTTCCCCTTTAGTGTTTCGAAGTGGAAAGCCCTTTGGTTCACATGTGAGTGTGGCAGATATCAACTTCCCTCCCCCTTCAACAGGAGCGGGAATGTTGCGCACCCAATATATGCTCCAAAACGAATTTACGTTATCCCCAAAAGAGGGGGAGCTTGAGGTAAAACTATCGCCTGAAGCAGAGGGGCAACTTCGAAAAATTCTCCATAAAGGCCCATTTTTAGCAGATCTTTTAGAAGATGGAGAGATAATCCTATTTGCTCCAAAACCTGTAGATGCGCTCTATCTAAGAGATAAAGAGAGTGGCGAGATTACGCTTGTACGCTTAGCGCCCACTAAGCTTTCAGACTCTTTAGGGTCTGATCTTCCCAAAGGGCTCTACCCAGTAATGATGGAGAACTCAATAAAGGGAAAGCCTCAATCTGGCGCCGTTTTATGGCGTTTTGAGCATCTTCTTGCGTGGCAAAATGGGGACTCTTTATCTTTTGATGAGGTTAATCAGGGGGGGATTCAAGCGATTCCTACCGATTTTCGCACCCACATTACAATTGATGATGAGCGCTTTGCTGCAGAGGAAGGAAAGCTTTTTCAGAGTGTTGCTTACGACTTTAGCCCACAGTGGCAAGGGCGCTATCAAGGTTGGGAGGCGGGGCAGTTAGGATTCATCCTACTAAGCGATGAAGTCATTGAAGAGAGGCTTGTAAAATTTGGTGGAAAAGGGCGCATCTCTCAATTATCACAAATTAACCCCCTCGCCATTTTAGAACCCCCTAAATCCTTAGGGGAATCGGTTGCAGAGGCGCAAGGATTACGCTTAACCCTCTTAACACCTGCAATTTTTGCTCAAGGCTATCTTCCTAATTGGCTCGATGCAACGACGTTTGAAGGGACTTTGCCAAATACAAATATCCGCGTAAAACTTCAAGCCTCTTCGATGGAGCGTTGGATGCCGATATCGGGCTGGGATATGCATACGAATAAGCCTAAAGCGATGCGTAAAGCGGTCGCTTCTGGGGCGGTTTATTGGTTTAAGATTTTATCGTACGAAGGGGATTATGAGCAGTTACATAAAGAGCTCTCTTCCCTCTATCTCTCATCAGTGAGTGATGAGGAGCAAGATCAGCGAGATGGATTTGGTTTAGTCACCCTCTCAGCGTGGCGCCCCCTCTAATCGTTTATAGAGAGTTAAAGATTCCGTTACCTATATTTAAGAGAATTATAAGTTATGAAAAAAAAGATCTTTCATTTAAATACGATGAGCGCCCTGCATGTGGGAACAGGTCAAGGCGTTGGTGTTGTGGATTTACCTATCGCTCGCTCTAAAGCGACTCACCTACCACTTGTGCCAGGCTCGGCAGTAAAAGGTGTTTTGCGTGATGAATTTGCAACACAATGTGAGCTTAATCAAGAGGATATCAATACACTTTTTGGCCCTGATAATGTAGCGGGGGATAGCTTTGCAGGCGCTCTTGCCTTTGGGGATGCTAATCTCCTCATTCTCCCGATTCGCTCATTTGCAGGAACAGTTGCGTATGCAACCTCTCCTTTTGTGTTGCGTCAATATGCGCGTGATTTTGGTGTGGCGTTAGAAATTCCACGTTTAGAGAAGAACCGAGCAGCGATTACCTCTTCTGAGCTGTTGCTTTTAGGGAATGCGAACGCTATTGCGCTAGAGGATCTCGATATCGATGCAGATCATGATGTAAATACAGATCATTGGGCGGAGTTTATTGCAGGTAATCTCTATCCAGAGGGCACACTCAACGCAGAAGAGTGGCAGAAAGAGTTTAAGGATCGTTTTGTCGTTCTGCCAGATGATATCTTCTCATTCCTTGTGGATACCGCCACTGAAATTCGTGCTCGTATTCGTATTAATCGTGAAACACGAATTGTGCAGCAAGGCGCTCTATGGATGGAGGAGAATCTCCCCGCAGAGAGCGTGCTTTGGGGCGTATTAGGGGTCAATCGTGCTTTTGATCAAACAGGGCGCAGCGCCGAAGAGTTGGAGCAGCTTCTCCCTGATGAGCTCATGGTACAGATTGGTGGAAAATATTCGGTAGGTCGTGGCCTTTGCCGTCTTTTAATCTCAAAAGAGAGGGAGTAGAGATGATCGATATTCGTACACAAGCATACGCAAAACGGGCCTACCCTCTCATTGAAGGGAAGATAGGCTCAGCAGAGGAGGCGAAATATCGCACATTAGCGCTCCGTTTCCCTGCGATGATTCTGCAATCAGGATTAGCGCAAGCGATCGGATTTTTAATGGCAAAAGGGGAGCCAGAGCACGATTTAATGCTTGAAGATATCGCCCAAATTTTGCAATACCCAAATGGTAGAACGCTTCATGAAGCGATTTTAAAATCTCAGCTTCAGGAGTATCAACTCTTAACGCGCCGTACTCTTGAAGCAACCGCTTGGCTTAAACGTTATACACAGGCACTTTTAGAGAAGGAGTAGGTGAGATGGAGTTAATGCGAGAGAGATTAAAACCCCTTGTAGCTAAATTAAAGAGCGCACACGCAGGCCTTTTAATGCAGCGGGGCCTCCCCGTTTGGGAGACGAGCGATAAAAAAGAGAAGCGTAAACTCCTCGAAACCTTAAGTAAGGTGACCGTTCCATCGCTATATACTCAGGCGTTTAACCGTTGGCAAGCAATTACTCAAGATGAGGGGAGGTTTGCTACAGTCGCGGGCAGTTTGGCGGGTCGGTTATTGACTGGAATGAATTCAGCTCCCACCTTAGAGAGTGGCGTTACGGTGCATCACACCTACGGCATGCCGATTTTAATGGGCTCTAGCATCAAAGGGGCAACACGCGCTTATGCTCAATTGGCGGGGGTAGCGCCTGAAGTGATCGCTCTAATTTTTGGTGCAGGTGATGAGGATTCAGACTCTACGATTGAGGAGTCAGCAGGAATGCTTGTGTGGCATGATGCGTGGTGGGTGCCAAGAAAAAGTGGGAATAGGGAGCTTCGCCCCTTTGTAAAAGAGGTGGTTACAGTGCATGAGCAAGAGTACTACTCTGGTAAAGCGGATGAAGCGATCGGCGTAGAGAGCCCCATCCCTACAGCACAAATCGCAGTGCAGGGGGATTTCTACTTTGTGATTGAAGGGGAGCCCAATTGGGCCCGTTTTGCGGCAGATCTGCTCAACGCAATGTTGCAATCGCAAGGAATGGGGGCTAAAACCGCCTCAGGTTACGGCTACTTTATTCCAAATGAGGATCTTGATAAATGGCTCAATGATCAGACTCAAAAGATCAAAATTGATGAAGCGGTTGCAAGTGGTGATGATTCTCTCATTTTACGTGAGAGGCTCCTCGCTTACCCTGAAAAAGAGCTATATGAAGGCTTCTCTAAAGATCGGAATAGTTTTATCCCAAAATTAGGGTTTTCATTAGATGATGCTGAAGGGATGAAAAAACTCTGCACACTGCTCTATGAGTTGCGTAAAGAGGAGATTGAGGGGTGGAAAGGGGGCTCTAAAAATCCAAAACGAGCGTATAAATTAATTATAAAACATCTTTAGGAGCAACGTTTTTCTATCGATTATCTACTATCTTTAAAGGATCTATCACTATATGCAGTTCACCTCCCAAAATAGGGGCATTCAACTCCCCATCGCGCGTTATCAGTTTCAATTTAGAGTGACGGAAGCATTTCTGCTCCCCCCTATTCAGGCTCTCTTTTGCGCGGCATCTTTGGGCACGCTTTGAGAGCGCTCACCTGTTTAACCAAAGAGCCAAAATGTGCTGGATGTGTTGTGGAGGAGCATTGCGCTTATAAGAAGGTTTTTGAAGCGCACCATCCCCAAAAAGAGGGGGGCTTATATGCAAAGAATCTTCCCCACTCTTACATTATTGAGCCCCCTGACATTGGGGAGAGATACTATAAAGTGGGTGATCTCCTCACCTTTGAGATGGTTCTTTTAGGTGAGACGAATCAGCGGCTCCCGCTGCTTCTTTCTGCATGGAAGTTAGCACTTAAGCGATATTTAAAACCGCGTGGAAGAGCAGAATTTGTAGATCTTAAGATTGAGAGAGAGCAGAGCTACACATCAGTGATGAGTGGGGAGAAGCTTCTCCCCCCTTCTGTAGCTCTTACATTGCCCCCTCCCCTTCAAGGGGAGGTAACGCTGCAACTATTAACCCCGTTACGACTGCAAAGAGATGGAAAAATCTTATCGGCAGAACAGATCGATCTTTCACTCTTCTTAACTCAGTTAGCACGGCGGGTCTCGTGGCTCGATGAGCTCTATTTAGGGGGGCGATTAAGCATCAACTACACTCAACTAAAGGAGGGGGTGATGCACCTCTCTTCAGAGAAGAGCCTCTTTTGGTATGAGTGGAGCCGCTACTCAAATCGGCAGCAGAGACGATTTCCTCTAGGGGGTGTTTTAGGGGAGTGGCGTTTTGTAACCCCCTCCCCCATACTCTCCTCCCTTCTACAGGTGGGGCAATGGGTGCATGCGGGGAAGAATAGTAGTTTTGGATTGGGACGTTTTATTCTTCAGCAGAGGTGATATGATGAAGACTTTATTGATAAGAGAGGAGGGAGAATTGAGTCAAAACTTTTTACGGAGTAGAAAAGCGGGATTTCCACTTTTTAATGATTTGATTTTAAAGGGGAATTTTGAAGGTAGCGGTAAGCATTGAGCCCTGTTTGAAAAGGGATTGAGACGATCTTACCTGCGCTATTGACTGAGTTAAGAACGTAAGCATTGAGCCCTGTTTGAAAAGGGATTGAGACCATCCTTCAATTGCTTCTGAGCTTTCTTGAATGTAAGCATTGAGCCCTGTTTGAAAAGGGATTGAGACTCCTTGAAACCTTCCATGAACAGTACCTCGTCTCGTAAGCATTGAGCCCTGTTTGAAAAGGGATTGAGACTCTTAAATGAGAACTTACGGTGGGGTTTATAGGTAAGCATTGAGCCCTGTTTGAAAAGGGATTGAGACATAGCTCCTC
>JASLFR010000035.1 GCA_030150565.1 Cardiobacteriales bacterium
CGTATCGATGTCGATGTGGATGGTAAAAAAGAGCCGTGGCTCTTAATGTTTAAGAATGAGACCCATAATCACCCTACTGAAATTGAGCCTTTTGGGGGCGCTTCCACCTGTGTGGGGGGAGCGATCCGTGACCCACTTTCAGGGCGTGCTTATGTCTATCAAGCGATGCGCATTACAGGGGCTGGAAACGTTTTAGAGCCGATGGAAGAGACCTTAGAGGGGAAACTTCCACAGCGTAAAATCAGCAAGACCGCAGCTATTGGTAATAGTTCGTACGGCAATCAGATTGGGGCAGCGACAAGCTTTGCCAAAGAGTTCTACCACCCTGGTTTTGTGGCAAAACGGATGGAGGTTGGTGCAGTTGTTGGTGCGGTGCCTGAAGCGCAAGTGGTGCGTAAAGCACCTGTTGCTGGGGATGTAATCATCATGCTCGGTGGAAAAACAGGGCGTGACGGTGTTGGGGGAGCAACGGGCTCATCACAAGTTCAAACAGTTGAGACGATCGATACCGCAGGGAGTGAAGTTCAGAAAGGCTCTCCCATTGAGGAGCGCAAGATTCTTCGCCTCTTTAGAAAACCCCATGTAACCCAGATGATTAAAAAATCGAATGATTTTGGCGCAGGTGGGGTGAGCGTTGCGATTGGTGAGCTTGCGGATGGTGTTGAGGTGAATCTCGATGTCGTTCCCGTTAAATATGCAGGACTCAATGGAACAGAACTTGCGATCTCTGAATCACAAGAGCGGATGGCGGTAGTAGTCTCAAAAGAGGATGCTGCTAAATTTATTGAAGAGTCTGAAAAAGAGTCAGTTTTAGCAGTTGAAGTTGCAAAAGTGACTGAAGAGCCGCGCCTTGTTATTAAGTGGCGTGATGAGAAGATCGTCGATATCGCACGCTCCTTTTTAGATACCAACGGTATCCGTAAAGCGGTAGAGGTGAATGTTGTTGATAGCAATCGCCCCTCACCATTAATGATGCGCAAAGTATTGGATGATCTCGATTTAGCGTGGAGAGCGACGATGGCTGAGTATAACAACGCAAGCCAGAAAGGGATGCAATCGCTCTTCGACTCCAATCTTGGAGGGTCTACAGTTCTCAACCCATACGGTGGAGAATATCAATTAACCCCTGCTGAAGCATCAGTACAGAAGATTCAAGTTGAGAAAGGTTTTACCAATAGTGCAACTATTCTAAGTCATGGGTATCACCCTTATATTGGTGAATGGTCCCCCTTCCATGGAGCCTCTTATGCTGTGATTGAATCGATCGCGCGCATTGTGGCAACAGGGGGAGAGTGGCGCAAATCACGACTCTCTTTCCAAGAGTATTTTGAGCGTTTAGATAATAGCCCAGAGAAGTTTGGAAAGCCTGTAGCAGCTCTACTTGGTAGTATCGAAGCTCAGCGAGCTCTCAATATCCCAAGCATTGGTGGTAAAGATAGTATGAGTGGATCATTTAATGATATTCACGTTCCACCAACGCTCATCTCTTTTGCAGTCTGTCCAACGCAGACAGATCGTATCCTCTCACCAGAGTTTAAAGCAGCAGATCAATATCTCTATCTCCTTCCCGTAAAGGAGACCACAAGCGCGATTCCTTATCATGAGATGATTGAGAATTTTGATCAGTTACAAAAACTTAACGAAGCTGGAGCGGTAACCAGTGCAATTGCGCTTCGTCATGGCGGTATCGCTAAAGCGCTCGCTGTGATGAGCTTTGGTAACCGTATTGGTGCAAAAATTGGGGGCATTTCGGCGCACGATCTCTTCCGTCCACAATATGGAGGCTTCCTCTTTACGACTAAAGAGAGGCTTGAGCCATCAGATCATTACCAACTCTTAGGGGAGACCGATTCAAAATATCAGATCTCTTTTGAATCTCAGGTGATTGAGTGCTCAGCATTAGAAGAGGCGTATAGAGGACGCTTTGAGCCTCTATTCCCAACCGAAATTGCACCCGTTGTTGCAGAAGCGCTCCCTTCAGTAGGTAAGAAGCTTCCAAAAGTAGAGATGAAAGGGGCAGGTGAAGCGCGTCCAATCGCTTATATTCCCATCTTCCCTGGAACTCATAGTGAATATGAGACTGCAAAAGCGGTAGAGAAAGCGGGCGGAGAGGTGAACCTTCTCCCATTCCGCACCCTAAATCGTAAGATGATTGAAGCATCGATTGATGAGATGGCGAGCAGTATCGATCAAGCTGATCTCTTCATCTTAAGTGGCGGATTCTCTACAACTGATGAAGCTGCGGGAACAGGCACCTATATGGCGACTATTTTAGAGCACCCATCGATTCAGAAATCGATCACTCAGCTGATTGAGAGGGGCGGTTTAATTCTTGGATTAAATGCAGGATTCCACGCTCTTGTAAAAACAGGATTGCTCCCATACGGCACCTTTAAAGCTCAAGAAGAGCTCGCTATTGTGATGAATGATTCAGCGCAACATCGCTCAGAGATTGTGGCAACTAGAGTCGTGAATGCTCATACTCCGTGGTTTAACGAAGAAGAGCTCGACAAGATTTATCAACTCCCATTTGCAACAAAAGAGGGGAAAGTTGTCGTCACGGATGAGTGCGCTAAAGAGCTTATCGAGAAGGGGCAGATTGCGATGCAGTATGTTGATAGAGAGGGCGCGCCTACTTTAGGGGAAGGAAACCCTTCAGGATCAGCATTAGCGATTGATGCGATCACCTCTGAAAATGGTCAAATCTTAGGAAAGATCACCCAAAATGAGCGTTACGAATCGGGGCTGCTACTTAATATTGGAGGAGAGCGTTACCAACCACTCTTCGATAATGCAATCGCTTACCTAAAAGGGGAGTAATCCTCTCTATACCCTATTGCGGGGGAGAATCTCTCCCCCAATCTCTCTTGTTATAAAAGGAATTTTCGCTATGGCAACGCTTCTTTATGAAGGTAAAGCAAAACAGATTTTTAAGAGTGATCGTGATGATCAGGTCATTATTCACTATAAGGATGATGCAACAGCAGGGAATGGTGCGAAGAAGGCTCAATTTGATGATAAAGGGGTCTTAAATGCAGCGATCTCAACCATGATCTTTAAGTATCTTGAGGAGAATGGGGTAAAAACCCACTTTATCGAGCAGATTAATGATCGGGATGTGCTTTGCGATAAGATCGACATCATTCTTTTAGAGGTGATTGGTCGTAATATTGCAACAGGATCGCTCGTTAAGAGAATTGGGCTTGAAGAGGGGACAATTCTTAATCCTCCTATTTTTGAGATCTGCTATAAAAAAGATGAGCTCAATGATCCTCTTATTAATAATGATCACGCATTAGCGTTAGGTTTAGCAACGGAAGAGGAGCTCGCTTCCATCTATGAGCAAGCAGCTCATATTAATCAGCTTCTTCTTCAGCTTTTTGAAGAGATCGGTATCACCCTAGTCGATTTTAAGGTGGAGTTTGGGCGCAATAGCAGTGGTGAAGTTGTGCTTGCAGATGAGATTAGCCCTGATACCTGTCGCCTTTGGGATAGTGCAACAAAGGATAAGCTCGATAAAGATCGTTTCCGCCAAGATTTAGGGAGTGTGATCGATGCTTACCGTGAAATTCATGCGCGCCTTCTAAAGCGAGAGGAAGCGTAAGTGTTTGCAGCTGTTGGAAATAGGAATGCTGCACTCTTAACCTATTATGGGCTTCATAGTATGCAGCATCGAGGGCAGGAGGGCGCAGGAATCGCTGTTCTTACTGAAGATGCTACGATTGAATCCCATAAAGGGGAGGGGTTACTGACAGAAGTCTTCTCTGATCCTCAGGTGATTGAGCGCTTAGAGGGGAATTATGCTGTTGGGCATGTGCGTTACCCTACAAATGGGGCGCACGGTTTGGCAAATGTTCAACCCGTTGTGCTCAATATGAGTGATGAGAAGATGGCGGTTGCCTATAACGGTAATCTCACCAATGCTCAAGCGTTAAAAGAGAGCTTAGAGGCGACAGGAAGCGTCTTTCATGCATCAGGTGATGCGGAGATTATTGTCCATCTAATGCGCCGTAAAAAGGGGAGTTTTCTTGAGCGATTTAAGGAGAGTCTTCTTCAAATTGAGGGGGCGTTCTCCTACTTAATGCTCCACGATACGGGAGTCTATGCGGCCCGTGATCGGCATGGGATTCGCCCGCTCTCTATCGGTAAACTTGCCGATGGGGGCTATGTCTTTGCAGCAGAGACCTGCGCCTTAAATATCGTTGGTGCAACCTTTATTCGAGATGTCCTTCCAGGTGAGGTGGTCTATATCGAAGAGGGGAGAATTGAGTCGAGCTTCTTCACTGATGAGAGAACTCACGCCATGTGTTTAATGGAGTATATCTACTTCTCCCGCCCCGATAGTGATATTGAAGGGAAAAATGTCCATAGCGTCCGCAAGTTGACGGGGATTGAGCTCTATAAAGAGACCCATGTCGATGCAGATATTGTGATTGGGGTTCCCGATTCTTCCATTTCAGCGGCGAATGGTTATGCAGAAGCTGCAGGGCTCCCTAATGAGATGGGGCTGATTAAAAATCGTTATATTGGGCGCACCTTCATTCAACCGACCCAAGCGATGCGGGAGCAGGGGGTGAGAATGAAGATTTCAGCAATCGGCTCTATCGTTAAGGGTAAACGGGTCATTCTGATTGATGATTCGATTGTACGAGGGACAACAAGCCGTAGAATCGTTAAATTATTGCGAGATGCAGGGGCTAAAGAGATTCATATGCGTATCTCTTCCCCCCCGATTAAATATCCCTGCTTTTACGGTGTCGGTGGCCGAGAGGGGGATAGCTTGATGGCGCATCAATTAACGATCGATGAGATGGCGCGCCATATTGGAGCCGATTCTCTCGCTTTTTTAAGCTATGAAGGAACGCTTAGAGCCCTTAATAAACCAGCATCTTTAGGGGCGAATTGTGGCAACTGTATGGGCTGCTTTATTGGCAGTTATCCTACCGATTGCGCAGAATAAATCTTCTAATCAATAAAGGCGCGTATTGAGCGCGCTTTTCTACTTTTAACCAATTAATCGACCCAAAAGAGAGGGCAGTTATGAGTGATGCATATAGAGAAGCAGGCGTTAACTTAGAGGCAGGTTATGAGTCTGTTGAGCGCATTAAAAAGCATGTGGCGAGCACAATGCGCCGCGGGGCAATGGATATTTTTGGTGACTTTGGCGGATCGTTTGATCTCTCCGAACTCAATTATAAAAAGCCGGTATTAGTCTCTGGAACCGATGGAGTAGGGACGAAATTAAAGCTCGCATTTGAGATGAATATTCACGATACCATCGGGATCGATGCCGTGGCGATGTGTGTAAATGATATCCTCACTCAAGGCGCAGAGCCCCTCTTTTTCCTCGATTATATCGCTTGTGGAAAGAATGATCCTGCACAGATTGAGTCGATTGTAAAAGGAGTTGCGGAAGGTTCTAAAGAGTCAGGAATGGCTCTTTTAGGAGGGGAAACGGCGGAAATGCCAGGCTTCTATGAAGAGGGCGAATATGATATTGCAGGCTTTGCCGTAGGCGTTGTAGAGAAGGATGAGCGGATCACTAAAGCAAATGTGAAGGTGGGTGACGCTATTATCGGTCTTCCTTCAAGTGGTGTTCATAGTAATGGTTTCTCTCTTGTTCGCCATATCATTAAAGAGCAGGGGTTAGATCTCCATACCCAATATGAAGGATTTGATAAACCCTTAGGTGAGATTTTATTAACGCCCACAGCGCTCTATGTTCAGCCTGTATTAACACTTCTCAAATCAGTTAAGGTGAATGCGATGGCGCATATCACAGGGGGTGGATTTTTTGAAAATGTCCCCCGAATGTTGCCTGAAGGGATGGGCGCAAAGTTTGATCGTAGCGCTTGGGAGATGCCCGCTATCTTCCCCTTCTTACAGGAGAAAGCAGCGATATCTGATGAGGAGATGTTTAAAGTCTTCAATATGGGAATTGGCTACATGATTGTAGTGGATAATCTTGATGTTGATAAAGCGCTCTCGCTCCTTCCAGAAGGAAGAGTGATCGGGAAGATTACAGACTCAGGTGAGGTTGAGCTTTAATGAAAAAGATTGCGATTTTCGCGTCAGGCACAGGCTCAAATTTTGATGCCATTGTAGAAGCGATTGAAGCTAAAAAGATCCCCGCAAGCGTTGAGCTCATGGTGTGCGATAAAGTGGGCGCTAAAGTAATTGAAAAGGCGCAAAAAAAGGAGATCGAAACGCTCACCTTTACGGCAAAAGAGTACGCTTCAAAGGCAGATTATGAATCGATGCTAGTTAAAGAGCTTCAAAAAAGAGGGGTAGAGTGGCTGGTATTAGCAGGTTTTATGCGCCTTCTTGGCCCCACTCTATTAGAGGCTTTTCCCCATAAAATTATCAATATTCACCCTTCACTGCTCCCTAAATATAAGGGGAAAGAGGCGATCGAGCAGGCGTATCGTGCTGGTGAGAGGAGTGTTGGTGTCTCAATCCATTATGTCGATGAAGGGATGGACACTGGAGAATTGATTGCACAAGAGGCGATTCCTTTAACGGGAAGGGAGTCGCTCGATGAAGTAAAGGCGATGATTCATCAAGTAGAGCATCGCCTCTATCCCGCAACGTTAGCTAAATTATTGAAACAATAAAGGAAAAAGGTCCAAATGAAACAGAGACGTGCTTTATTAAGTGTAAGTGATAAAAGTGGTATTACAGAGTTCGCTAAAGAGTTAGTAGAACTTGGGTTTGAGTTGATCTCAACGGGGGGTACCAAAAAAGCGATTAGCGATGCGGGCATTGCAGTGAAAGATATCTCCGATATTACTCACTTTCCTGAGATTATGGATGGCCGAGTGAAAACGCTTCACCCAGCGGTGCATGGTGGCCTTCTTTCTGTTCGTGGAAATGAAAATCACACAAAAGCGATGGAAGAGAATGGGATTGAGTATATCGATATGGTGGTGGTTAACCTCTATCCCTTTAAAGAGACGATCTCAAAGCCGAATGTAAGCTATAAAGATGCGATTGAGAATATCGATATTGGTGGTCCTTCGATGTTAAGAAGTGCTGCAAAAAATCATGAATCGGTGACTGTTATTACAGACCCCAATGATTATGCGGTGGTGCTTAAAGAGTTAAAAGAGAGTGGAGATACCACCTTTGAGACGCGCCAAAAATTAGCGCTTAAAGTCTATCAAGCCACAGCGGCATATGATGCATTGATCGCACAATATTTTGCCAATGAGATTAATGACCAATTCCCAGAGAAGCTCACCTTAACTTTTGAGAAGCAGCAAGCGCTCCGTTATGGGGAGAATCCTCATCAAGAGGCGGCCTTTTATCGGACCCCTTTAGCTGAGAATAACTCCCTTGCCCATGCAGAGCAGATTCACGGTAAAGAGCTCTCTTATAACAATATTCAAGATGCCAATGCGGCCGTTAATATTATGCTTGAATTTAAAGAGCCTGTTGTAGTGGCAGTGAAGCATATGAATCCTTGCGGGGTTGGTTTAGGTAAAGATCTCTTTGAGGCGTGGACCAAAGCGTACGAAGCGGATCCAACCTCTATCTTTGGCGGAATTATCGCCACGAACCAAGAGGTGGATGCTAAAACCGCCGAAAAGATGGCGGAGATCTTCCTTGAGATTATTATCGCACCAAGCTTTACCGAAGAGGCGAAAGAGATTCTCATGGCGAAGAAGAATATTCGTCTTTTAGTGAATCATCCCCAAGCGGAAACGATCGCTGCAAAAGTAACGACTACCGCAGTTAATGGCGGGCTCTTAGTACAGACCTTTGACCGTGCGGAGATCGATCCTGCAAACTTTGAAGTGGTGACAGAAGCAAAGCCGACACAAGAGCAGCTCGATGCCTTAACCTTTGCATGGAAAGTGGTTAAACATGTGAAATCAAATGCGAT
>JASLFR010000063.1 GCA_030150565.1 Cardiobacteriales bacterium
ATCTGCCCATCTAAAGAGTGGGTTAAGATAATACTTGCAAGATAGGGGATCTCTATCGAAAAGTGGGTCTTCTCCCCCTCTTGATCAGGAAAGCCAATAAGAATAAGAGGGGTACTCTCTCCCTCCTCTACCTGATCCCAATGCCCCTCTATCGCCGCTAACTTGTGTGGCTGATGCTCAAGAACGTTGAGCCCATGGAAATCCCCCACTACTACCTGCGCAATAGAGAAGATAATGAGGGATGTAAGAGCGATCTTCTGCATCGTCATAATCGCTTCAGTACGATGCCCCTTTAAAAGATGCCACGCAGCCACCGCTAAAATAATGAGTGACGTTGTATTGAATGTTGCAATCAACATATGTGCCAGCCGAATCGGAAGTGAAGGATTAAAGATCACCGCCCACCAATCGACAGGAACAGCGACACCATCAATAATCTCAACGCCTGCTGGCGTCTGCATCCAACTATTAGAGACTATAATCCAAAATGCAGAGGAGAAGGTGCCAAGCGCCACCATTAAGGTTGCAAAGAAGTGAAGTTTCTCCCCCACCCGTTTACGCCCAAAGAGCATCACCCCAAGGAAGCCTGCTTCTAAAAAGAAAGCCGTTAATACTTCATAGGTTAGAAGAGGCCCTGTTACAGCACCTGCAAATTTAGAGAACTCACTCCAATTGGTGCCAAACTGATACGCCATTACGACGCCAGAGACGACCCCCATTCCAAATGCTACTGCAAAAAATTTTACCCAATACTCATACAGCTCCATATAGTAGGCCTTACGCGTCTTGAGCCATAACCCCTCCAACAGTGCTAAAAAGAGCGCAAGCCCAATCGTCATTGCTGGAAAGATAATATGAAACGAGATGGTAAAGGCGAACTGTATTCGTGCTAAATCCAGTGCCGCTAAATCCATAAGATGCTCCCAATATAGAAAAAAAGAATTGGCGAAAATGGGATACACTTCGCCATCCACTATGAGCAGAATCAAATACTTAATTGATAAATATTTTAAGAAATGATCACTCCCTGCTCCTTCATCATGGTAACAAATGGAGTTTTTTTGAGATAATAGTGAATATTTAGCGCTTCCATAACCAATTAGCATGCGCATTTACAATTGAGGCAGACTCTTTACAAATCGAGTCCTATAATGTGAGCAGGCATCTGTTGAGCTGTTATAGGAGCATATATGGAACCTCGCCAATTACACTACTTCATTACGATTGCTGAACTTGGGAGCTTCGCCGCTGCATCTCGTGCGCTCCATATCACTCAACCTGCGTTAACACGGCAGATGCAAAATTTAGAAGAGGATCTTGGAGCTCAACTCTTCACTCGCCACTCAAGAGGAGTTCAACTCACCCATTCAGGAGCGCTCTTTTATGATGATGCTCGAGCGATTATCCAAAAAATAGAGAATGCTAAAAATCATCTTATGCGCGCCAATCGAGGAGAGCTTGGAGGGTTAAAAATTGCGGTAACACCACAACATCTTTGGCTCTGTGAAGTGCAGCAACATCTCTCCAATTTTCGTAAATATTATCCCGATATCGCGCTCAATCTCTCCACGATGCATTCACGTCATCAACTGATGGCGCTACGCAGAGCAGAACTTGATGTAGGTTTTCTCTTCATGCGCCCAAAAGAGGATTCTGAACTGGATGGAAAAGTGATCTATCGTGAGCGCATTCTTCTTGCAGTTCATGAAAACTCCCCTTTTGCCCATCAACCACCCGAATCGCTCCACGCTCTAGAGGAGGAGGCTTTTATCTGGTCCCCCAAAAAAGGCTCACACCACCTCTATAATCGGGTGACTGAGGCGCTCGCTGATCACAATTTTTTCCCTACCGTGCAACATCAAGCAAATAATTATGATGCAATGTTAACGCTTGTAGCTGCAGGATGTGGTTATACCTTTGTGCCAGAGATCGCTCGTTCCCGAAATTTTCAAAATATCTACTTTCATGAGCTGCCTGAATTGAAGATTACTCTCGATCTTGAGCTTGTATGGCGTAAGGATAATCATAATCCTTGCCTACCGCAGATGATTCGCAACTATCCATTGCAATTTAAGCGGCTGCGTTAATCAAAAGGGAGTATCTATATTCGCTCTCACTCTCTACTAAAAATGGAGCAATAAAAAAGCCTGTTACTCTTAGTAACAGGCTTTCTAATGTGGCGTCCCTACGGGGATTCGAACCCCGGTTGCCGCCGTGAAAGGGCGATGTCCTAGGCCTCTAGACGATAGGGACTTAACCGATCTACCTTTGCTTCGTTGCGCTGGTAGGATTGGTATATTAGCGATCTACTCTATTTAAGTCAAACAGAAAAATCGCTATTTTAGATCAATTAATAATCAACCAGAAACATCTGAGTTAACCCATTGATTTTATCGATATTATTTACGATTAACCATATGCAGAGCACGCTTATCAACTGCTAGCGCCGCCTCTCTTACAGATTCAGCTAATGTTGGATGAGCATGCATCGTTCGAGCAATATCCTCAGCGGTTCCTTCAAATTCGATTACTAAAGCTGCTTCATGAATCAATTCAGATGCTTGAGGACCAATAATATGCATACCTAACAGGCGATCTGTTGAGGCATCTGCGATAATTTTCACAAAACCGCTAGCACGATCCATCGCTTTTGCACGACCAGAAGCTGCAAAAGTAAACTGCCCAACATTGATATCAAGCCCCTTTTGACGGCACTCCTCTTCATTCAATCCGATCCACGCAATCTCAGGATCAGTGTAGATTACGGAAGGAATCGCATCATAATTGACCCGTGCATATTGGCCTGCAATCCGCTCAGCAACGGCGATTCCCTCTTCTGATCCTTTATGAGCAAGCATTAAGCCTCGAACAACATCTCCGATCGCCCAAACACCAGGTAGATTAGTCTTACACTCATCATCAACATGAATATGATTACCATCTAAAAGGAGATCGGTTGATGGATCATAAACCCCTTCAGTTACAGGTTTGCGCCCTACAGCGACCAAGAGATAGTCGAATACCTCATCACGTCGCTCATCATCATCTTCATAAGTGACGTGAACTTTATCCCCCTTCACTTCACTCTCAACCACTACAGCGCCTACACGGATATCGAGCCCTTGTGCTCGGAACTGCTTCTCAGCTTCCCGCGCAATCGCCTTATCTGCAGTTGGCATAAAGTGATCTAACGCTTCAAAAATAACCACCTCTGACCCTAAGCGGGACCAGATAGAAGCCATCTCAAGACCAATCACGCCCCCACCAATCACCCCTAACCGTTTAGGAACCTCTTTTAGATCGAGCGCCCCTTCAGAATCGAGAATGCGCTCATTATCGATCTCTGCCATTGGAAGATTGATTGGCGTTGAACCTGTAGCGATGACTACATCATCAGCACTATATTGGGTGATAGAGTCATCAAATCCTGTCACCTCAACGACACGGTTTGGGAGAAGCTTCCCACTTCCTGCAATGATTTTGACCCCATTTGCTTGGAGAAGCTGACTAATGCCCCCCGTTAACTCTTTTACCACCTTATCCTTATTTGCGATCATCTTTCCAATATCGATCTGCAAATTATCTACAGAGATTCCGTAGGTCTCAAAATCATTCTGAGCATTGGCAAAATGGGCAGAAGATTCGAGCAGAGTCTTTGAAGGGATACAGCCAACATTGAGGCACGTTCCCCCTAAAATTGCCCGATCATCTTCTGAACGCCAACGCTCAACACAAGCAACAGAGAGCCCAAGTTGTGCCGCACGAATCGCACAGACATACCCCGCAGGCCCGCCACCAATCACAATTAGATCAAATTTTTCTCTCTCTTCCATCTCTCTTCTCTTTCCTCTTATAGCTCAAGTAACATACGCGCAGGATCTTCAAGCGCCTCTTTAATCGCTACTAAGAAGGTTACCGCCTCTTTTCCATCAATAATACGGTGATCATATGAGTGCGCAAGATACATCATCGGCGCCGCTACAATCTCACCATTCTCTACAATTGGGCGCTCGTATGTACGATGCATACCCAAAATTCCACTCTGCGGCGGATTAATAATTGGTGTGGAGAGCATAGACCCGAAAACACCCCCATTAGTAATGGTAAATGTTCCGCCAGTCATCTCTTCAATCGTTAAAGTGCCCTCTTTTGCTTTATTCGCATACTCAATAATCTGCTGCTCAATCTCTGCAAAGCTTAACTGATCAGCATCACGAATAATGGGCACAACAAGACCTCGTGGTGAAGAGACTGCGATACCGATATCAAAATAACCGTGATACACAATATCGTTACCATCAATCGAGGCATTCACAGCGGGATACTTTTTCAACGCCTCCACAGCTGCTTTTACAAAGAAGGACATAAAGCCAAGACGAACGCCATGCTTCTTAGTGAAGCTCTCTTGATACTGTTTACGAAGCTCCATTACTGCACGCATATTCACCTCATTAAAGGTAGTAAGCATCGCAGTTGTATTGCTCGCTTCTAAGAGACGCTCAGCAATACGTGCACGTAGACGGGTCATCGGCACTCGCTCCTCTAAGCGCTCTCCTGGTGCGGGAATCGCCGCCTTTTGAGGAGTTTGTAAAGTTGCGGGCTTAGTCTCAATATTCGCAGCAGGCTCAACACTCTTCTGCTCTGCTAAGTAGCGTTCAATATCCTCTTTGAGATGGCGACCGTTACTTCCTGTTGCTGGAATATCCGCTAGATTGAGATTATTCTCCTCAACTAGACGGCGCACAGAAGGGGACATAGGTGCTTCAGAAGTAGTTGCACTATTTGCACTCAAATCGGGTGAGGGTGTTGTGCTTGGAGCTCCCCCTGGAGAGACGAGCGCAATAATCGTCCCCTCTGTTACATCGCTCCCCTCTTCAACTTTAATCGCAGTAATCGTTCCGCTGCTCATGGAGGGGACTTCGAGCATCACTTTATCGGTCTCAAGGTCGACTAAATTCTCCCCCTCATTAATAAAATCACCTACTGATTTATGCCATTTTGCCACTGTCGCATCTGCCACAGACTCAGGCAATACGGGGACTTTAATCGCAATTTCATCAACATTTTCAGAGCCCGCTTCTGCCTCTTCCGCTCCTCTATCTTCAGGCTCTTCCGTTGCAGAAGCCTCCGCTCCCTCTTCAATAATCGCGAGTACTGTTCCTTCTGTTACATCTGTGCCCGCCTCAACAAGAATCTCCTTGATCACTCCCCCTGTAATAGCAGGAACTTCAAGCATCACCTTATCAGTCTCAAGATCGACTAGATTCTCCCCCTCTTGAACAACATCTCCCACCTTTTTGTGCCATGTTGCTAAGGTCGCATCTGCTACTGATTCTGGTAGAACCGGTACTTTAATCTCTTTACTCATCTCTCTCTCCTATACTTATTTGGTGCTTATTGATGCTAATGGGGCAAAAGCTAGTTCTAATAACTCCCGCTGTTGCTCGATATGTTGACTGTTATACCCAACTGCAGGCGCAGCTGCTGCTGGACGGGTCGCATACTCGATGCGATGACTCTCAAGGAAGAGCTCTTCAAGGTAGTTACGAACAAAAGTCGCATATCCCTGATTACGAGGCTCATCTTGACAGAATAGAATCTCTGTTGCGTTAGGGTACTGATCAACCAATGACTTCAATAACTTTGAGGGGAAGGGGTAGATCTCTTCTAAGCGTAGAAGCGCTACATCATCCGCCTCTCGTGCTGCCCGTTCGTTATAGAGGTCATAATAGATTTTACCCACACTAATAATAATTCGCTTTACAGACTCTTTATCGTGCTCATTTACCTCACCTATAACGGGTTGGAATGCCCCTTCGGTGAGATCTTTCATCTCACTCACCGCTTGACGATGACGAAGAAGACTCTTAGGTGACATACAGATGAGCGGTTTTCGGTAATCTTGCAACATCTGGCGACGGAACATATGGAACGCTTGAGCGGGTGTCGTTGGAACAACGACGCTCATATTATTCTCGGCACATAATCCTAAGAAGCGTTCAGGTCTTGCAGATGAGTGCTCTGGCCCTTGCCCCTCATAACCGTGTGGTAGGAGGAGAACTAATCCATTAAGGCGGCGCCATTTGGTCTCTCCTGAAGCGATAAATTGGTCAATCACAACCTGAGCGCCATTCACAAAGTCTCCAAATTGCGCTTCCCAAATCACCAATGAGCCTGGCTCTGCCGTAGCGTAACCATACTCAAAGCCAAGTACCGCAAATTCTGAAAGAATCGAGTCGATTACAGTAAATTTCGGCTGATCCTCCTTAAGGTGCTCTAGCGGAATATAACACTGCCCATCTGTCTGGTTATAGTAGACCGCATGACGATGGAAGAAGGTTCCGCGACGGGAGTCCTGCCCTGATAAACGAACAGGATACCCATCCTCTAGAAGGGTGGCGTACGCCATAATCTCCGCAAAACCCCAATCGATTGGAGTCGCTCCAATCCCCATCTTATAACGATTTTCATGGATTCTCTGAACACGAGGATGAAGCACCAACCCTTCAGGGAGCTCATTCATAATGCGGGAGAGATTGAGAATACGCTCCTCAGATACTGCTGTATCAGGATAGGTCTGCTCATCTGTTCCAAATGTATGTTTATTGCGAACATAGCTTCGCCACTCCTCCACATAAGAGAGATCAGGATTCTTCGCTAATGGGAACCCAACACTCTTCTCAGTCTCAATACGGGTGCGATAATCTTTAATGTAAGATTGATAATCCTCTTCAGTAATCACATTCTCACTAATTAGACGATCTGCATAGATGCGTGAAGGGACGGGATGATTATTGATTTTTTCATACATCATCGGCTGTGTTGCGCTCGGCTCATCCGCTTCGTTATGCCCAAGTCGGCGGTAGCAAACAAGATCGATCACCACATCTTTATTGAAGGTTTGACGATACGCAAGCGCCTGCTGAATGACGAACTTAACCGCCTCAGGATCATCCCCATTAACATGGAAAATAGGCGCCTGAATCATCTTTGCAACATCTGTACAGTAGGTCGCTGAACGCACATCAAGCGGGTTAGAAGTTGTAAATCCAATCTGGTTATTAATCACAATATGGACAGATCCACCACAACTATAACCACGCACCTCTGAGAGCTGCATCGTCTCCATCACAACACCTTGCCCTGCAAAAGCGGCATCACCATGAATTTGAACGGGTAGAACCTGATTAAAGGGGAGATTTTTGCTCTTCTGTCGCTCCCCAATTCTACGCTCTAAACGAGCTCGAGCAGAACCCACAATCACAGGATTTACAACCTCAAGGTGAGATGGGTTGAAAGAGAGCGCAAGATGGAGCGTCTTCCCATTAATATCCACCGTTGAAGAGAAACCCATATGGTATTTAACATCCCCAGAGCCCTTATCAAACGTTGGGCGCCCCTCAAATTCTGCAAAGAGATCTTGGGGTGATTTCCCTAAGATATTCACCAACATATTGAGGCGACCACGATGCGCCATACCGATCACGATCTCTTGAGCATCCCGCTCAACAGCGCAACGAATCAGCTCATGCATCATTGGGATAAGTGCATCTCCCCCCTCGAGCGAGAAGCGCTTCTGCCCTACATAACGAACATGGAGATAACGCTCTAACCCTTCAGCAGTAACGAGTTGTTTTAAGGTCTCTCGCTTCTCTTCTGGAGAAAATTGAATCGCTTCACCTGGGGTCTCTAGACGGGTCTGCAACCAGTGGCGCTCATTTGGATTGGTAATATGCATATACTCCACCCCGATATGGCGTGTATAAGCATTTTGAAGAATTTCTAAAATCTCACGGAGCGTCATTCTTTGATGATTACGCATACCGATATTAAATTCTGTATCGAGATCAGCACTACTCAACCCATGATGGGCAAGGGTTAAAGAGGAGACTGTCCCCCGCTCACGTAGATTAAGAGGGCATAGATCTGCCGCCTGATGCCCTCTTCTTCGATATGCTGCAATAAGTTTTAAGACTGCGGTCTGCTTATCTGAGCTCTCTGATGCTCCCCCAAGATTGATAGGGGTACGCTTTAACTCTGCAAAGCTCTGCTTGATTGGCCCGTGTGGCACCTCCGTCTCTAAAAAAGCTTCATACTCTTGGAAGTAGCTTTGCCACTCAGAACTTACAGAATTTCGATCCTGTAGGTATCGCTCATAAAGATCCTCTATATAGGGCGCATTGCCTCCATATAATCCTGAATTCTTTTGGAATTTCTCAAACTGGTTCATTCTCTTATCTTTACCCAATCTCTTGATGGTTAATAAAAGCAGAGCTGATAGCATCCACTACCAAAACACTACATCTAATGCGCTTATGCTCTATTCTACGCCCTCTCACAACAAGGGTCTAATCGTCATATCCATAACTCTTAAAGAGGAAGATTTGATTCAAAAATTCTCTATAAAAGCTATTATCGCTCCCTTCAATAAAATAGCATATATGCTTAATAAATATCTAGATATGATAAAATTCATCAATGGATAATCCGATTCCAATAAACTGAGGAGAGCTCATGAAACTAAATGAACTACGCTACTTTATTGCTGTTGCTGAAGAGAAGCATTTTGGACGCGCTGCGCAAAAATGTTTTATCTCCCAACCCGCCTTATCCATTGGGATTAAAAACCTTGAACACTCAATGGGGGCAACACTATTTGAGCGCACAACCAATGAAGTTTTGCTGACACCAGTAGGTGCTGAAGCGTTGCCTAAAGCTCGTCGTATCTTTGAAATTGTAGCGGAATTGGAGTCACTCAGAATCGACTCCGACTCGCTTGAAGGGGATCTAAAATTGGGGATCATCTTCACCATCGCCCCCTACCTTCTTGCGAAGTTTATCCCTGAATTACGGGATAAGGCGCCTGAGCTCTCCCTCAATATTTTTGAAAATATGACGGATAATCTCATCCCGATGCTCAAAAATGGGGAGATTGATGTAGCAATCTTAGCGTTACCGATCAACGACAATACTTTGGAAGCGGTGAAGGTGTATGAAGAGCCCTTCTATCTTGTGACTCCTAAAAATCACCCTCTTGCAGACCGTAAAAGCGTCTCTGTCGATGAGATTCACGAATATTCTCCGCTACTTCTAAATGTAGGGCACTGCTTCCGTGATCAAGTACTCGATCAGTGTAAAGAGATCAACGCAAGCCATTCACATCACCACTCACTTGAGACAATTCGCAATGTTGTTGCGGCAGGGCATAAAGTCTCTGTCCTTCCTAAATACGCCTTGACGGAGGATCATCTGAGCGATTATATCTCTTGCGTCCCCTTTGAAGAGCCTGTTCCAACCCGAAAAGTTGCAGTTGTCTATCGTAAAGAATTTACTCAGATGAAGAAGATTGAGCTTCTCATCGATACTATTAAAGCGTTAGAATTATAGAAATATTCACAGATATAGGATTGAAGTATGATTAAAAAATATGGGGTAAAGATGACCCTTAAAGAGCATGATCCTCTACGGCTACCACACCTCTTTGGAGATGAGTTCTCTGCAGAGCGTTGGTTCGCTACCAAAGAGGAGCGCCAAGCTTTTCTCGATAGCTATCAGCAACCATTTATCTACTACCGTAAAAGCGATCGTCCACGCTTCAATTACGAGCTGTTAGAGCGAGAGCAGTAACATTTTAAATAATGAATGGGCCCACAATATTGTGGGCTTTTTTTCTCGTTCAAAAAAGTAGAGATAATAAAAAACCTCTTCAGATTACTCTGAAGAGGTTTACTAGATGGCGCGCCCAGAAGGATTCGAACCTCCGACCGCCTGGTTCGTAGCCAGGTACTCTATCCAGCTGAGCTATGGGCGCTTCGTCTAACTAAGAATTGGTATTATAAGGATATATCCCAACCCGTCAATAGAACGAGCAACAATTAATCACAATATTAGAAAGAGACTCTAAAAAAATGGGGGAAATCCATCAATAAACCTATATAACCCATTAAAATAGAATAGGTTTTACAATTGCGAGATAGAGCATCCCTACGATTGTTAAATTTGCGAGAAGATAATTAATATAACGAATGTTATCTGCTCTATTTTGACGCATAGCGATTATCCCAAAGAAGATATACCCCACTAAAAGCACAATTTTAGTAATAAGCCACTGCTTGCTACTTCCAGCAGGAAGCATCCCCGCAAGTGCAATTCCCGTGACCAAAAAGAGTGTATCGATAATATGGGGTAAAACCCGAATCACTTTAGGGCGAGCTCGTTTAAAATAGACCCAAAAACGAGCATTAAAAAAGAGTACAGAGAGTAGCGCAAATAGAATATGGCTATGTTTTAACGCAGTATAAAGCATAAATCATCTCACCTTTTAATTAGATTCTAAAAGCGCCACTCTACGCAACCACTCTCTATATAGCAACTCTTAAAGCGTTACTACGTTTTGAGGATTGCCCGCCACAAATCGCTCAATATTCTCCTCTAGGATGGCGCATAATGCTTTAAGAGACTCCTCACTCCCCCAAGCGGTGTGGGGTGTAATAATTAGATTACCAAGATCCTCTACAAGAAGAGGATTATCCTCTTTCGGCGGCTCTTCTCTCATCACATCCACCGCAACACCACCCACTTTCCCTGATCGGAGCGCATTTGCAATCGCCTCTTCATTCATAATGCCCCCACGACTCACATTAATGAGAAGCACGCCATCTCGCATCTTCTCAATCTCTGCTACATCAATCATATTCTCCGTCTCAGGCGTTAGGGGGGTGTGAACACTAAAGATATCGGCAAGAGTAAGCGCCTCCTCAAAAGAGATATACCCCTCTCGTACCTGATCTGCCCCTTTACGCTCTGCATAATAGAGATTCACTCCAAAAGCTTCGGCATATCGCCCAAGCTGAGCCCCAATCTCCCCCTTACCCGCAATCACTAAATTCTTCCCTTTCAGATCGTAGATAGGGGCCTCAAAAAGAGAGAAGAAGGGGGATTTAGGCCACGCTCCCGCAGCGATAGATTTTTGATAGAGCGGGAGTCGATGCATCAAAGCGAGCATAAAGAGAAATGCACGTTCCGCCACTGATACTGTGCTATATCCCGCAACGTTACAGACCGTCACTCCAAGCTCTTTTGCCGCTTCAATATCGATATGATTGAAACCAGTTGCGGCGATGGCGATCAATTTTAGTTGTGGATTTGCCTCTATCTCAGCTCGTCCAATCGGCACCTTATTGGTAATCGCAATCTCATAGCCTTGAAGCGCTTTAGCTACCTCTGAAGCTGGACAATTCTCCAGCTCATCCAGTTTGTGGGGAAAATCAAATGTAAGAGTGTGCCCTGCAAGCGTCCCCTTATCTAAAAATAGAATCGATTTCATAACTCCTCCTTTATTTTATTATTTTTACTAACCATTTTTGAGCATACGGTGCTTTTCACGATTCCAATCACGCTGACGAATCGTCTCCCGCTTATCATGCTCTTTCTTACCTTTTGCAAGCCCAATCTCTAACTTAGCATACCCCCGCTTCCAGTAGAGGTTGAGTGGGACTACGGTAAACCCTTTCTGATCCACTGCTCCTGATAATCGATCAATCTCATGCCGATGGAGTAGCAGACGGCGAGAACGAGTAGCATCCGCTCTAATATGAGTAGAGGCCGATAACAGTGGTGAGATATGTGCTCCAATTAAAAAGGCTTGCCCCTCTTTTAGAACTACATACGCCTCTTTTAGTTGCGCTCGCCCCTCTCTAAGGCTCTTCACCTCCCACCCTTCCAGTGAGAGACCCGCCTCAATTCGATCTTCTATAAAATAATCATGAAACGCTTTACGATTTCCAGCGATCTGATTATCACCCAATTTTTTCTTCGCTTTTTTAGCCATAAATTATCCTTTAATGCTCATCGCAATTTAATCTATTTCCCATTATAGAGGAAAGTTAGAGGCAAAAGAAAACCCCAAATAGCGCGCTATTTGAGGCCTTCTACTAATAGAGTCTAAAAATTAGAGATTACTCAACATCTTTCATCGTTAGACGAATGCGCCCTTGACGATCCACCTCTAGAACTTTCACTTTCACAACATCACCCACTTTAACGTACTCGTTAATATCTTGAATACGCTCTTCAGATGGGATTTGAGAGATGTGAACTAAACCATCTTGACCGGGACGTAAGTTTACAAAAGCACCAAAATCCATTAAGCGCACGATGGGTGACTCATAAACAGCCCCTACCTCAATATCAGCAGTGATATCTTCAATACGCTTACGTGCAGCTTCCGCCTGATCGTTATTCACCGCAGAGATCTTCACCTCTCCGCTATCTTCAATCTCAATGATTGCGCCAGTCTCTTCTGTAATTGCGCGGATGGTTACACCCCCTTTACCGATGACATCGCGAATCTTATCTGGATTGATGCGCATGGTAGTAATGCGTGGTGCAAACTCTGAAATTGAATCACGTGATGAAGAGATGACTCGATTCATCTCTCCAAGAATATGGAGACGTGCATCTTTCGCCTGTGCTAACGCCTTCTCCATAATCTCTTTGGTGATTCCTTCAATCTTAATATCCATCTGCAGAGCAGTGATCCCTGAATCGGTTCCCGCTACCTTGAAATCCATATCCCCTAGGTGATCCTCATCCCCTAAGATATCGGTAAGAACAGCGTAATCATCACCCTCTTTAATAAGCCCCATCGCAACACCCGCTACAGGTGCTTTAAGAGGCACTCCAGCATCCATTAGAGCGAGTGATGTACCGCAGACTGACGCCATCGAGCTTGAACCGTTCGACTCTGTAATCTCTGAAACAACACGAATGGTATAAGGATACTCCTCCATATTAGGAAGAACTGCTTGAATTCCCCGTTTTGCTAAACGACCATGCCCAATTTCACGACGTTTTGGTGAACCCACACGCCCTGTCTCCCCTACAGAGTAAGGGGGGAAGTTATAGTGAAGCATGAAGGGCTCTTTATATTCCCCCTCTAACGCATCAATAATCTGTGCATCCCGCTCTGTTCCAAGCGTTGCAACAACGATCGCTTGCGTCTCGCCACGGGTAAAGAGTGCAGAACCGTGCGTACGCTCTAAGATACCAACCTTTGATTCAATACCACGAACGGTTGTGGTATCACGCCCATCAATACGGGGATTGCCTGCAATAATCTGGCTACGAACGATATCAGAACTAATCTCATTGATCGCATTCATCACATCCATCTCGCTAAATTGTGGCTCATCACCCGATGCGAGCGCCTCAATTGTTGCTGTACGGACTGCTGAGATCTTCTCACCACGAAGTTGCTTCTCTGATGTTGCAAATGCCTCTTCAAGACCAGCTCTTGCCGCCTCTGAAACTGCCGCTAAGAGCGCTTCATTCTTTTCAGGCACCTCAAAAGCAAACGTGGGTGCATTCACCTTTTCTGCAAACTCTTTAATATTGCTAATCACCGTTTGAAACGCTTCATGACCAAACATTACCGCACCGAGCATCACCTCTTCACTTAAGAGATTCGCCTCAGACTCGACCATCAATACTGCTGATTCCGTTCCTGCAACAACAAGATCAAGATCTGACTCTTTAAGCTCCGTTGC
>JASLFR010000113.1 GCA_030150565.1 Cardiobacteriales bacterium
GTTTTATCCACAACAAAGAGCTGAACAGCCCCCCAAATAAAGAGGGCAATACCATTTCCTGTCGACCCACTCCCCACAAGATAGAGGGAGACAGCAGTCATCGAGAGGGGAGCTCCTCCAGGGATCAGCGCAAAAACACCCGTAATCACCGCAAGCGTTACAGGCGTTGGGGCGCCAACAAAGTAGTAGACAATCCCAAATACGATTCCCTCTCCTATGGCAATTAAGACCATTCCTGAAACGGTGGAGCTAATCAGAGTGGGAACAATGCGTGAAATTCGGTGCCAGCGGCCTGGAAAGACTCGCTCACCAACCTTATCTAACTGCTGACAGATCTCCTCCCCATCTTTATAGAGAAAGAAGAGGATCACAATCACAAAAAGAAGGGTAAATCCGAGCGAGGTGAAATGGCCTGTAATTTCGCGTGCAATATGGGTTAGATAGGTGAAGACATTACCAAGCCCCGCCATAGAGAGGAGCTCATTCAGACCATTGGGATGGCTTAAGTACTCCATCCACTGCTGATCTAAATTATCTCCAACAAGAGGGAGATTTTTAATCCACTCAGGGGTATCTGCTCCATGCATCCCAATTCGACGAATCACTCGAATCATCGATGTCACTTCCCCAATAATAAAGTGAGCGAGCCAGAAGAAAGGGAGGACGATGATCATGATAATAAAAGAGGTCGCAATCGATGAAGCGACCAATTTCCGTCCTCGACAGAGTCTTAAAAGATCAAGATAAGCTCGCCACGTTACAAAAGCGATAATCATCGCCCCAAGTGCAGGCACTAGAAAAGAGTGGAAGAAAAAAACCCCTATAATTAGGGTGATTCCAATAATCCACTTAGCAACAGGGTGATAAGAGAGCGCTTTCATAACGGGCGAATCCTCAACTGATTTTAAAGATGCTCCACAGAGATAATCTCATACGTCTTTGAGCCTGCGGGCGTTACGATGGTTACCTCATCATCTTCCTCTTTTCCAATAAGAGCTCGAGCGATGGGAGAGGTGATAGAGATAAGGTTCGCTTTAGCGTCCGCCTCGTACTCCCCCACCAATTTATAGGTCACCTCATTTTCTGTCTCAACATCTAAAAGAGTTACCGTTACCCCAAAGATGACCCGCCCTTCGTTAGGAATCTGAGTGATGTCGATAATTTGAGCGCCACCTAAACGGCTCTCATAATCTGCAATACGAGCTTCGATAAATCCTTGCTCTTCACGTGCAGCGTGATACTCAGCATTCTCTTTAAGGTCACCATGCTCGCGCGCTTCTGCAATTGCAGCAATCACCTTAGGGCGCTGATTCTGCTTTAAATCTGCAAGCTCAGCTCTTAGGCGCTCAGCACCCTCTTTTGTAATTGGGTATTTATTCATCCATTAAACTCCTATAATCCTCAAAACCTAGGCTTACCACCAGCCGCTATTCTCCATCTCATTCCATGGCGCCATCGGCTCTTTTGGTTCCCCTTTTTGTAACAACTCAATAGAGATATCATCAGGTGAACGGAAGAAAGCCATCCAACCATCACGTGGTGGTACATTAAGCTCAATCCCCGCATCTAGCACACGCTGACAAACTTCATAAATATCATCAACCTCAAATGCTAAATGGCCAAAAGCGCGCCCAATTCCATACTCTTCATCAGAATCCCAATTATAAGTTAGCTCAACTTCAACCTCAGGCTGTCCTGGAGCTGCGAGATAGACAAGCGTACACTCCCACTGTGGATAATCTTTACGGCGAGTCTCTTCTAAACCTAAAACATTGCAGTAGAAATCGAGAGATTTCTCAAGATCTGTCACTCGAACCATAGTGTGTAAAAATCGCATTATTTTTCTCCTTCAGAAATAAATAATGGGCATGTTAGATAACATACCCATTAAAAGTTCGTATTAATAAAACTTATTTTTTTATGCTATCAACACCGATATTACTCTTCTTCAGCTGCCTCTGCATCTGTTTCGTCTGATTCTTCAGAGTTATCCATATTCTCCTCTTCATCAGCCTCAACAGCTACCGCTTCGGTGTCGTCAACGCTCTTCTCTTCGTTACTGCTCTCAGCAACTTTCTCCTCTTCCTGACCAACACCCTCTAAAGATGCAACATCAATGCCCGACTCTTCTAACATATATTTAAGAGCACCGATCACCTCATTATCACTTAAACGAGGATCGCCCCCTTTAGCAGGCATACGGTTATTGTTAAAACCGTGTAGCGCACTATTCTCTAATCCGCTAAAACCACGCTCTGCTAAACGCGCTTGCCAATCATCATGATCTCCAAAAATAGGTGCATCATCTACCCCATCACGGTGGCAGCTTGCACAGAGACCGTTATAGACCTCTTCTGGGCTCTTCTCTGTAGGGCCTGTTGCCATGCTACCAGTATTCACAAGGTGGAAAGGGGCAACACGATCAACAAAAAGTTCGTTATGAACGCGTGGAGTTCCTTCTGGGTTTGCATTCATAATAAAGCGGGTTAATGAAGTTAAAAGTGTAATTAAGATTCCGAGCAGACATAAAGCTGCCAAGATTACTAATAACGGGAAAGTTACGTGGTCCGATCGGCGTTGCACAACAAATCTCCTATATAAATAAAAAGCATAACTCTAGAGTCATTATGACTGCGTCTCTAAATATCCTATATTGACTAAAAGTCGCTCTAAAGCATGAGTCGCCCTAATAAGTTTAGGGCTCAATATAAACTAATTGAGCCCTATTTTCCAATTTAATTAGCGGTTTAATTATTGCGCAACAACCACTTGGGCTGCTCGAATTAAACGATCATTAAGGAGATACCCATTCTGAATCACCTGAATGATTGTGTTGCTCTCAGCTTCATGGTGAGGAACCATCGTAATCGCCTGATGTAATTCAGGATTCAGCTTCTCACCCTCTGGGTTGATCTGCTTAACGCCAAAGCGTGCACACGCATCAATCAACATACGATAGGTTAATTGCGACCCCTCCTGAAACTGCTCGATTCCTTCAATCTCGCTCTCAGCAATCGCCTTCTGCTCAAGCTCAATGGCATCAAGAATGGGAAGCAATGCTTTGACAAATTTCTCTAGCGCAAATTTATGAGCGTTCGCAACATCAATCTCAGCTCGGCGACGAATATTTTGAGCATCCGCTTCAGATGCGAGATATTTATTGTAAAAATCCTCCCGCTCAGCTTGAAGCGCTTCGATCTTCTCCTGAAGCTCCTCAAGAGTGGGCTCCTGCTCCACCTCTGACTCATCTGCTTCAGGCTGTTCAGCCTCTTGTGATTTCTCTTCAAGCGCTTGGTTCTTCTTCTCTTCTTGACTCATAACTATAAACTCCTCTAAAAATTTCGTTGTTGCTCATTATAAAAACAGGAGAGCCATTATAACAGTAAGGGCTCTTTTCCCTATTTCAAGCAGACAACTGCTCTTACTTATTAGAGCTCATCGTCATCAAAATACCAATCTTCCAATGCTTCAAGATCATACTCCCGCGCAAGCTTCTTCTGTAATGCTCGCTCTTCGCGAATCGCCTCAATGTTACGCCACGCTTGAGACTTCTTCACTTTCTCAGGAATCTCCTCAACAACCTCTTCAGAATCGGCAAATTCTTCATCTTCAAAGAACTCATCATCTTCATAATCAATCATTTGCTTAACTCCTTAAATAGACCTTGCAAAGGCAAGGATTGATTCAATAATGAGTGCGTTATATATATTTGTCATAGCAAATGCAAGTATCACTTTTGCTATTTTATTTATCGCTCCCATTAGCCATTATTTTTCAATAAATTAGCGGTCGTCCTTTTTACAGACAACCGCAAAATTATAGGAATAAATCTAAATTTTGGGGGATAATTAAATCTCAATTAACTCAATACAATTTAAAAGGAGCAACGAGCCATGATTACGGCGTTCACTCTTGAAAATGGAGCACTACAACAGCAAGAGGTGGATTCTCTTGAGGATCTCTCTGATTCATTAATTTGGGTCGACCTCATTGCACCAACAGAAGAGGAGCGCCTCTTAGTTGAGAGAGCTTACGGCGTTGAGCTCCCTATCAATGCAGAGATTAAAGAGATTGAAGCATCTGCCCGCTACTACAAAGATGAATTTGGCCTCCATATTCATAGCTTTTTCCTCAATCTCTTTACCGAACGCCCAAAAAATACAACGGTTGCGTTCACCCTCTTCAATGGTCGCTTAATTACAATTCATGATGAAGAGCTAAGCTCTTTTCGCCTCTACCGCATGAAAGCACGCGCTCCTGAGCGCAATGAGATTCCACTCATCAGTAGTGCTCTCGATATAATTATCGGGTTGCATGAAGCCTCAATTGAGCATACAGCTGATGTGATTGAGAATATCTACACCGCTCTTGAGATTGTCAGCCCCCACGTTTTAACCGTCAATGCAACGCAAGCTGATGAGGCACTTAAGGCGATTCCGATGGATGATGTGCTTGGGCAAATTACTGTTCAAGAAGATATTAATGGCAAGGCTCGATTAGCACTAATGGATACAAGACGCTCACTCACATTTTTTGCGCGTGGTCGTCTCCTCTCTGAAGAGCAGGCACAATTAACAACAGAGCTGATTCAAGATATTGAGTCGCTCACGAGTCACACCAACTTTCTCTTCGATAAGGTGAACTTTCTGCTCGATGCCGCTATGGGGAAGATCTCTTTAGAGCAGAGCCGAATCATTAAGATCTTCTCGATCGCATCTGTTGTCTTTCTCCCACCAACATTGATCGCAAGTATCTACGGGATGAATTTTGCCTTCATGCCAGAACTCAATTTTAAATATAGCTATCCCCTCTCAATTGGATTGATGATTCTTTCAGGCATCGCTCCCTACCTTCTTTTTAGAAAAAAGGGATGGTTATAAAATTTTTAGAAGTAGAAAAGAGAAAGGGCCCTAAAAAAGGCCCTTTTTTAATATCAAATAATCTATTACTGCTGATCTACAATCGCTTGCTCAACGATCATATCGAGCACCCACTCTTTCTCACCCTCTTCATCAGTATACTCTTTTAAACGGAGGCGATAATCAACATTCTCTTGAGGCTTAAATCCTTTAATCGTTCCTCTATAGACCTCCCATGGATCGAGCTTATCTTCACGAATCTGTAGACACTGCTCATCGCTCCCCTCTTCACATGCTACTTTTTCATGTGATACATAGATAAAGGTCTGCTCATAGGTGCGTGCTTCTAAATCTTTATATTTCCCACGATCGAGCGTTACAGGAATATAGTAACTTCCCGTCTCTTCGCCCACACTTCCCACAAGATAGAGCTCACTCCCATTACGAACTACTTTTGGTTTATGAGTCATAAAATCGATAAGACGATTATCCAATAGTTGCGCCTCTTCAGGGCAAGCCATTAAGGTCGTTGCCATACGGTCACGTTCGATAAGAAAGAGATCGTTACCATCAATCTCTACCGATCCCATAAAGGTATTACAGCTACCTCGAACACTAAAACGGTGGCTCTCAAGATCGAGAAGAACTTCAGTCTCAACCTCATCACTAATAGGGGAAATTGAAAGTCCCTTCACTTCACTCTCCTGTGCAAAAAGAACTGAACTCATCAATAGAGTTGCAGCAAACATCGATTTTTTTAGTCCCATCACGAGATCTCTCCTTATAACGGCGTTGATTAATATTGATTTAACTCTACCACAGGTAAGAGAGGGGATTCATCAATTAATTCTATGGCATTAATGCCGAAGTGGCACCCACTTAAAAGAGAATCATTTTTAGAGAAAAAGGGAAAGAATGAACTAAATTCAAGCAAACGATAAAATAAATGTGACAAAGAAAAATTCTTTTGTATAATACGAATCCTTAGTTGGAAACAGCAAAGATCACGGAGCGGTAGTTCAGCTGGTTAGAATACCTGCCTGTCACGCAGGGGGTCGCGGGTTCGAATCCCGTCCGTTCCGCCACTATTAAGAAGCCTTGATCGATTGATCAAGGCTTTTTTCATTCTCTAATAGATTAAACTTAGCAAAGGCAATCGACTCATCATGGGGCAAAGTTTAGGAATTCTCGATCTTTCACAATTTATTGTTGCTGCAATCTTCATTATTCTTATTCCAGGCCCAAACTCTATCTACGTCTTAAAAACAGGTATTAGAAATGGAGTTATAGCGGGGTACCGTGCAACTTTAGGAATCTTAATTGGGGATGGTCTAATTATGTTCACCGTCTACCTTGGTGTTGCGGCTCTAATCAATCGTTCCCCTCTCCTCTTTACGCTTCTAAGAGTCTTTAGCGCCACATTTCTGCTCTACCTCTCCTCGATGATTCTGCTCAATCTCTATCGTGAATGGATAAAAAGAGCATCCGCCACCAATCAAAAAGAGCTTGATATCTCCCTAGATACGTCCCACAGAACCCCCAAATCGGAAAAGAGAGAGCGCTACTTTCATAGAGCATTCCTGCTAAGCATCACCAATCCAAAAGGATTACTCTTTTTCCTCGCCTTCTTCTCTCAATTTATCGATCCAACCTACACCCCAACCTATCTCCCCTTTCTCATTCTCGCCCTTATTCTCTCCACTATTAGCTTTATCTACCTCTCTAGCCTAATCTTCATTGGACAAAAACTTCTCAATCTCGTCTTACGCTTCCCCATACTTGGTTTTATCGGCAATTTAATTGTGGCCTCCCTCTTTCTCTTCTTCGCCTTAAAGATTATCTTTGGTTAGTGAGATATGACAAAAGAGAAAACCACCTTCTACACTTACATCATCGAATGCAGCGACAAGACCCTCTACACAGGTTTTACGACCAATTTAGAGAAGAGAATCAAAACTCATAATTTGAAAAGAGGGGCTAAATATACAAGAGGGAGAACCCCTGTTACCCTCCGATATAGCGAAACATTTACTACCAAAAGTGCTGCCCTAAAGAGAGAGTATGCGATTAAACAACTCTCCCGCACACAAAAACTTAAATTGATTGAGAAAAAGAGAGCCCCTCAAAAATGAGGGGCTCTTTAACCATATCTCTAAAACTCAGAAGGATTAAACTCTGCTATACGCCTCTAATCCAAGCGCCATACGCCCATTACGAGTTGCAATATTAATTGCCTCTTCGAGGTCAGTATAACGACAACCTGTAATCAGTAACTTTAACTCTTCCCACATATCACCATCACTAAAGGGGAGCATATAGTCGGCGATATTATCTGTCCCTACAGCTACAGGCACTCCAGCTTTT
>JASLFR010000122.1 GCA_030150565.1 Cardiobacteriales bacterium
TACCATCCCCCTCTCCAAGCTTTTTAAGGCTTTTGAGATCTTTATGCGCTAAATGGCATGTTGAACAGTTACTCATAAACGATCCTGCCCCTCCGTTGTGATATAGATCTGATCGGTCTGCTGCGTTCGCAGAGCAATAACCGCCCCTTTAATGCGATACGCTATAGGGTTCCCCGAGGGGCTGCGATTCTCCACCTCAATCAAGGCGCCTGGGATAAACCCTAGATCGAGCAACCTTCGGCGCTCTTCTGAACGGATATTGGGACTGAGTTCAACAATTTTTGCCTGCTGTCGATCCGCAAGCGTTGAAAGCCTCATTTTTGATGACATAAATCTCTTCTCTCAATTAGTTATATGACCATTAGAATAGCTCATTTTGCGCTATATTAGAGCCTTTTCAGAGATTGGCAACTTTTGGAAAGAGTGCTTGTAGTCCTTTTGTAGGAGAAAAGATGGCGCGAGCCTTTACTGCTATGCGATTCTTCTCTCTTTAAGAATTTTTTATTATGGGCAATATTTAGTCAAAAGTCTGAAAAAGCGCATAGAGAGCTCGAAATGGGTGACCGATTATCAATCACTCTCGATTCCTATGCCCTCTACACGCCCTTTTTTAAAGTTGTGGACGCAATCCTAAGGTGTGGCAGATTGCGTATGTCAATTCTGAGCGATTTAAGGTGTAGAAATGAAAATCATTAATCCCCTCGCTCGCCAAAACCCGCACCATATCGATGGCGATACTCGCCCCCACAAGATTTCGAGTAGTAGGATCATCCTCCAACCCATCAAAACGCTTTTGTAGCCAATATGGAATTTTTACATTCAATGGTTTAGCAAATTTAATCAGCGCCTCATAATTGGAGATTGGGAGGATCCCTGGCACAATCTCAGCATCAATCCCTACCGCAACGCAACGATCTCGAAAACGTAGAAAAGCATCGATATCGAAGAAGAATTGGCTGATCGCCATATTCGCTCCCGCATCCACTTTCCGCTTTAAATTGATGAGATCAGCCTGCCCATTCTTCGCATCGGGATGCTGCTCTGGATAGCAGGCAACAGAGATATCGAAATTGTGCCGCTTTTTGAGGAGCGCAACGAGATAATCGGCGTAGCGATCGGGCTCTTCACTCCCCTTTGGTACATCTCCTCGAAGCGCCAAAATGTGGCGAATCCCCCGCTTCCAATACTTATCTGCAATCTCATTGAGCTCCTCCTCCTCAACATCGATGCAGGTGAGATGGGGCACCGCTTCAAGACGGGTTTTATCTAAAATATCGTAGATCACCTTATGGGTTCGATCCCGTGTTGATGCATTTGCACCATAGGTGACTGATACAAATTTAGGATTTAACCCCTCAAGGCGCTCGATCGAGTTCCACAAAGTCTCCACCATCGCTTCACTATTTGGGGGGAAGAATTCAAAAGAGACAGAGAGCTGCTGCTGGCTCAATCCTGCAACGGATTGATTGAGCAGCTCAACATATTTTGCATTTGAGCTCATAAAAATAACCTCCTTAAAAAAGGGCGAGAAGTTGATCTTCCCGCCCTCTATCTGCTCACTTAATCGTTGCGAGAATTACGCTTCGTGGTACTTATGGCGAAGAGCCTTTGCTGCCGTTACCATATTTTTTAAAGCCGCTTTTGTCTCAGGCCATTGGCGCGTCTTCAATCCACAATCAGGATTGACCCAGATACGCTCTTTAGGGAGATACGCTGTCGCCTTCTCAATAAGATGCTCAATCTCCTCAACAGTGGGGATACGGGGGGAGTGAATATCGTAAACACCTGGCCCAATATCGTTGGGGTAATCGAACTCTTTAAAGACATCGAGCAGCTCCATATCGGAGCGGGAGGTCTCGATCGTAATCACATCAGCATCAAGATTAGCGATGGAGTGAATGATCTCATTAAACTCTGAATAACACATATGGGTATGGATCTGTGTGGCATCCTCAACACCACTTGCGCTCAATCGGAATGCTCGCTCTGCCCAATCGAGGTAGTGCGCCTGATCTTTCTTGCGAAGTGGCATTAGCTCACGAATCGCAGGCTCATCAATCTGAATAATCTTCACCCCAGCTGCCTCAAGATCGAGCACCTCATCACGTAAAGCTAGCCCAATCTGATAAGCGCTCTTCTCAAAACTCTCATCTTCACGGGGGAAGGACCAAGAGAGAATGGTGACAGGACCAGTTAACATCCCTTTTACATGGCGATCAGTTAATGATTGGGCGTAGGCGCTCCACTCAACAGTCATCGCTTTAGGGCGTGAGACATCTCCATAGATGATGGGGGGTTTCACACAGCGGGAGCCGTAGCTCTGCACCCAACCAAAACGGGTGAAGGCAAAACCATCGAGAAGCTCTCCAAAGTACTCAACCATGTCATTTCGCTCCGCCTCTCCATGCACAAGTACATCGATATCGAGCTCCTCTTGCACCTCAATGGCGTACTTAATCTGCTCCTTAATCCCCGCTTCATAATCGGACTTTGGAAGCTCACCTGCTCGATGGCGGCGGCGAAGAGCTCGAATCTCCCCTGTCTGTGGGAAGGAGCCGATCGTCGTTGTGGGGAAGAGGGGGAGTTTAAATGCGTCAGCTTGAATCTTTGAACGCTCTGCAAATGGCGTTGCTCGCTCATCATCCCCCTTTGTGATCGCCTCAACACGCGCTACCACCTCACTATTATGAATTCGGGTGGATGTTTCACGGGAAACCTCAACCTTTCTAGAGTGCTCTAATGCCTCTTTTATCGCCTCCTCCCCTCTATTGATCCCTTCGGTGAGGAGGCTGATCTCTTCAATCTTCTGCAATCCAAAAGAGAGCCAGCTGCGTAACTCATGGTCGAGCCCCTCCTCTACCGAAAGATCAACGGGTGAATGGAGTAGCGAGCAGGAGCTGCCAACGAGAAGGCGATCCCCCCAACGTTTTGCCAAAGGAGAGAGGCGTGCTAACGATCGATTGAGATCATTTGCCCAGATGTTGCGCCCATTTACAATACCGACAGAGAGAAGCTTCTCTTCAGGCCACTTT
>JASLFR010000016.1 GCA_030150565.1 Cardiobacteriales bacterium
CATGGCAACCTCTACCGCAACAGAGCCAGAATCGGCAAAGAAGAGACACTCTAAACGATCAGGGGTGATCTCAATCAATTTTTTTGCAAGATCAACAGCAGGCTGATGGGTAATTCCCCCAAACATCACATGAGAGAACGATTTTAATTGATTGCGCACCGCTTCATTAAGGCGGGGATGATTATATCCATGAAGAGCTGCCCACCACGAAGACATGCCATCAATCAACTCACGCCCATCTTCCAACTTAAGACGACACCCTTCTGCAGAGACCACAGGAAAACAGGGGAGCGGCTCACTCATTGAGGTGTAAGGGTGCCAGATATGGCGCGCATCAAATTGAGTGTCGATCGGGTGAGACATAATAAAATTCTCCTCTTCGGTTATCGAAATAGAATAGATAGGGGGAGGAGATCGATTCTCAATGCTCCTCTGCATATGATGGTACTATAAATTTTCGTCCTGAGCGGCAGAGCCCATCTTCATACGCCGCATTTAGATTAAATTGGAGGGAATGAGAGTGAGTTTCGCTCAAGAAGAGAATGATAATTACTGGAAAGGGTTGATAGAGTCCCGTTTAAGAGAGATCTCTCTCGATAACCGCTATCGGAAGCGAGCTGTTGTACGCTCAATCGATGGGGGTAGAAAGCTGATCCAAAAAGGGGTTAGCTACCATAATTTTTCATCAAATGATTATCTCGGTATGAGCCAACACCCCGATATCATCGCTGCATGGAGTGAAGGGGCCGAGCGTTACGGCGTTGGAAGCACAAGTTCTGCTTATGTTGTGGGATATCAAGAACCAATCGCTCAATTAGAAGAGAGGTTAGCAGATTGGCTTGGGTATGAGCGTGCGCTTCTCTATCCATCAGGCTTTAGCGCAAATCAGGCGATTATTAAAGTGCTCTGTGAGAAGGGGGATACGATTATTGCTGATCGGTTAACGCACGCCTCTATCATGGAGGCAGCTGCTCTCTCTCCTGCAACATTACGTCGCTTTCACCATAACTCAATCGATTCATTAGAGCGACAATTGCGCCTTACAGATTCCTCTGAAGGGGGGCGATTAATCATTACAGAGGGGCTCTTTAGTATGGATGGTGATGAGGCACCCCTCTCTGAGATTGCTCAAATCGCTAAAAAAGAGCACTCTTCTCTCTTTATGGTGGATGATGCTCATGGAATTGGCATTTGGGGTGAAGAGGGGCGCGGCACCACCAGTAAGCAGAGGATTAAGCCCGATATTTTAGTTGTCACCTTTGGTAAAGCATTTGGGTTGACAGGCGCGGCTATTTTGATGAGTGAAGAGATGGCGGAGTATTTCATTCAGAGAGGGCGCTCTTTAATCTACAGTACAGCGATCTCACCTGCGCACGCCTACACTCTGCACGCTATTTTAGAGAAGATTAGAGGAGAAGAGGGGGATCGATTGAGAAGTGCGCTTCATAGAAATATCGCCCAATTTCGTCAAGGGATTGAGCATATTGAGAATGGGCGTTACTCCACAGGATCGAATAGCCCCATTCAACCCATTATTATTGGGGAAAATAGTCAAACATTAGATATTAGTAAAGCGCTTAAAGAGGCGGGATTCTGGATCAGTGGTATTCGTCCACCAACCGTTCCTAAAGGGGAAGCTCGCCTAAGAATCACAATCACAGCACTACATCAACCAGAGGTGATCGATCACCTTCTACAAGCGTTAGAGGAGCAATTGAAGAGATGGAGTTAGAGTGTCGCCCAAAGGTGGATAAAAAGGAGGTCGCCCAAAATTTTGGGCGCGCCGCTAGCCGTTATAATCGAGCATCTGAATTACAGAAGCGTGTCGCAAATCATCTCTTCTCCCACTTAAAAGAGGAGGAGTGTAATCAATTTCAATCGATACTCGATGCAGGTTGTGGAACGGGGCAGATCGCAAAGCGGCTAAAAGAGCATTACCCTAAGAGCAAAATTCACGCTTTAGATCTCTCTAGTGAGATGTTAGCTGTAGCGAAGAGGGATCATTGCGCTGATTATTACCATTGTGGTGATATTGAAAAGATGCCATTTAAAGATGAGAGTTTCTCCTTAATTACCAGTAACTTAGCACTACAGTGGTGTCACAATTTAGAGGGGGCTTTAGAGGAGTTTCGCCGTATTTTACTCCCTAAAGGGATTGCAATTTTCACAACAGTAATCGATGGCTCTCTTTTTGAATTGGCAGAAGCGTGGAGTAAGCTCGATGATCGTCAACATATCCTCGATTTTCTCAAATTTAAGGAGGTTAAAAGGGCTGCAGAGGGGCTAAATATAGAGCTCTATCAGTATGAGGAGATTCTAAAATTCCCCTCGATTTTATCGCTCTTAAGAAGCCTTCAAAATGTAGGAGCAACAACGCTTCCAGAGCGTAGGGCGGAAGGATTGCGGGGACGCTCTCTCTTAACGGATCTCTCAAATGCTTACCCAAAATCGGGGGATCTCTATCCATTAACTTATAAAATCGTCCTTGGAGTGATGAAAAAATGAGAAAAATTGAGGATTTAAGCAAAATTTTTATCACAGGAACCGATACAGATGCTGGAAAAACGACAGCTACCGCACTTCTATTAAAAGCGCTTAATCATAATGGATTTCGGGCGATCGGTTATAAACCCGTCGCAAGTGGCGCAGTGATCGAAGCGGGAGAGGCGAGAAATCCTGATGCATTAACACTCTTAAGATATTCAGACAGAAAGAGAGAGCTAACGTATGGGGAGATCAATCCATTCTTTTTTGAAGAGCCCAATGCACCCCACATTTTGAGTAGAGAGCTAAATTGTCCCATCAGTTTTAAGGTGATGACACAAGGAGCGAATCATCTTGCCCAATTTGCAGATCATCTTTTAATTGAGGGTGCTGGTGGTTGGTTTACACCATTGAGTGATTCGGCAACTTTTGCTGATTGGGTTTCAGAGAATTGTTATCCCGTTATAGTGGTTGTTGGATTAAAACTGGGAGCGATTAATCATGCGCTCTTAACATTTAAAGCTATCGAAAATTTAGGTTTGCCCATTATTGGCTGGATCGCTAATCATTTAGATTCTGGCTATCAAGGATCTCATCAAAATTATATCGATGCGATTACTCAATTTTCTCAATATCCGATGATTGGGGAGATTCCATATGAACCAGATGAATCGGAACGATTTAGGAAAAGCTCATTTAACCTCTCTCTATTTGAGTCATACCCCTGACTTCATATTCTGCCGATTATGTTAAGTTCTAAAAATGAAACGAGCTATCTCCCCAGATCTCTTTTTAGAGCTTCTCTATTAAAGCTCTCTCCTTAAATCACTTCTCCCCTGCTTCCTAATGGTTATCCTCATTTTTTGTGGATAACTTCTATAACGATCTCATAATCTATTTAATAGAGATTTTTAGCCAATAAAAAAAGAGCTCCCATTTAAGGAGCTCCTCTTAATATCTGTTTCTGTTAATTTTCAAATTAACCTAAACGCTTATTCACTGCATCCCAATTAACAAGCGCCCAGAAATTTTCAAGATAGTTAGGACGGCTATTGCGGTAATCGATGTAGTAAGCGTGCTCCCAAACGTCACACGTTAAGAGTGGCTTCTGATCACCAGTGATAGGTGTTGCTGCATTTGATGTTGAAACTAATTCAAGTGAACCATCACTATTTTGAACAAGCCATGCCCAACCAGAACCAAATGTACCTACAGCACACTTATCGAACTCTTTCTGGAATGCATCGAAGCTACCCCATTTCTCATTAATTAACTCAGCAATTTTGCCCGTTGCTTCACCACCAGCATCAGGACCTAAAGATTCCCAATAGAATGTGTGGTTCCAAACTTGCGCTGCGTTATTGAAGATTGGGCCTGAAGAGGTTTTGATGATCTCTTCAAGTGATTTATTTTCAAACTCTGTACCTTCAACAAGCGTATTGAGGGTATTTACATAAGTTTGATGGTGCTTACCGTAATGATACTCAAGCGTCTCTTTTGAGATATGTGGCTCGAGTGCATCAATAGCATATGGAAGTGCGGGTAATGTAAATGACATAACTAACTTCTCCTTATTTATAATTGTTGAAGGGAAGACTCATTATAGAGCCTTCCCTCTTTAATTTCAGCTTTTTATAGAGCTAAATCGGCTAAAGCTGAGTTAAACAGCCCCTTTTGAGGGACTCAAATTTAATCGATTACTGAACCTGCTCATCTGCATGGTAGCTTGAGCGCACCATCGCGCCGACGTAGGCATTCTTAAATCCTAAGCGATACGCCTCTTTCTCATACTCTTTAAACTGCTCAGGAGTCACATAGCGGGAGACCGCTAAATGCCCCCCTGATGGCTGTAGATACTGCCCAATTGTGATCATCTCAATATCGTGAGCACGCATATCTTTCATCAGCTCAAACACTTCTTCATCACTCTCCCCTAAGCCCACCATAATGCCCGATTTTGTGGTGACATCAGGATTCATCGCCTTATATCGCTTCAAAAGATCGAGCGAATTTTGATAATCTGCTCCAGGACGCGCCTGTTTATAGAGTCTAGGGACTGTCTCAAGGTTATGATTGAGGACATCAGGCTTCGTCTCTGTCAAAATCTCAAGCGCAACATCGAGTCGGCCCCGAAAATCGGGCACAAGAATCTCAATCCCTGTATTGGGTGAGAGCGTACGAATCTCATCGATACAATGAGCAAAGTGGGTTGCTCCCCCATCACGCAGATCGTCCCGATCGACAGAGGTAATCACCACATAATCGAGCCCAAGATTGCGAACAGTCTCAGCTAAGCGTTTTGGCTCCTCCTCATCTAAAGGGAGTGGTCGTCCATGCCCTACATCACAAAATGGGCAACGGCGAGTACAGATATCCCCCATAATCATAAACGTTGCGGTGCCTTGATTAAAACACTCCCCAATATTAGGACATGCGGCCTCTTCACAAACTGAGTGTAATTTTTGCTCTCTTAATAGATTGGTGATCTCTTGAAAGCGCTTTCCTGATGGGATTTTAGCCTTAATCCAAGAGGGTTTAGGCAATCGCTCCTCTTTAGGAACACTCACCACCTTAATGGGAATACGCGCCGTCTTATCTGCGCCTCGTAATTTTACGCCAGCTTCAACTTTACTCACACTAACCTCGATTGTTCGCTTAACACTTAAGTTTAATAGATATCGATCGACAGATAGCCGATCATTCCTAAGCCATTATAGTCCTTGATCCCGCTCCTTAATAGTTACGCTTTTAAATCACCCAGATTATGGCTGAAAAATGGGAAGCGATCGCACCTCTTTTAGGAAAAAGGTATCATAAAGGGGAGCAAGAACCCCCATTTTGAATGGTTTTGTAAGGAGCCGAGATGATTATCAGAACGTTAGGAACGCTTCCCTATCTTGATGTATTAAAAAAGATGCAAAGTTTTACAGAATCGAGAACAGCAGAGACTGAAGACGAACTCTGGATTGTGGAGCATCCCGCTGTTTTTACCCAAGGGCAGGCGGGAAAACCTGAACATCTCCTCTTCTCATCAACCATCCCTGTTGTACAGAGTGACCGAGGGGGGCAGATTACCTATCATGGGCCAGGGCAATTGATTATCTACACTCTAATCGATTTTAAGCGGCTCAATATCCCCCTTCGTACCCTTATTGAGGGGATTGAGAATGCCATTATTGCAACATTAGCCCATTACGGTGTAACCGCATGGGGAAAGCGAGAAGCTCCTGGCGTTTATGTTCATAAAAGAGGGCGTGAAGCGAAGATCGCCTCTCTTGGATTGAGGATTAAAAAGGGGGCGATCTATCATGGATTGAGCCTTAACGTCTCGATGGATTTAACCCCTTTTACTCAGATCAACCCTTGCGGCTATGCAGGATTACCGATGGCGCAAATTACCGATTTTCGCCCAAGTGCTCCCCCTTTAAAAGAGGTAGGCGCTTTTCTATGTGATGAGCTGACCCAATTTGTCGAACGGCATAAAAAAGGGGAAAAATAAGAGTCACTCATCTCAACTTTGAAGATAATTACCCCCTTTTTTTGCCCTTTTTATACGCAAAGAGAGCTCTTTTTAGGGGATGAAATGGGGGCTTATCTTGCCGTTAATTCTATTTAAGCCCCGATTATCTCAACCCTTTTTTAATTAATATAATTTAAATCCTCTCAATTAGAGAGGATTTACAAGAGCGAAAACTCTGCTATCTTCAAATCAGAGGTTATTCTCCATAATCTCGAAATAATAAAAAGAATAATAATGATAATTAATCAGATGAAATAATCATCTTGGAGGATCAACATAATGAGAGAAAAATCACTCATCTCGAGTGCGCTTATTGCTGCGCTTCTATTAACCCCCACATTCTCAAAAGAGAATCAAGAAAAGGAGAGCTATTTAGAGGAGTGCCGTGCTGTTGGGCTCACCGCTTGCCCTACCCCTTTAGATCAAAACCTTCCTGACCCTAAAGAGATGTTAACTTGGTCTCAAGATGAGCGGGTAATCGGTTTTAGAAATACCTATCGCGCTTATGAAGGGGATACTTTCAAGCCAAGCAAAAATGTACGCTCTTTACCAAAATCGAGCCAAGAGATGCCCCCAATCGAGTATATGATTGAGGGAGAAACGTATAATTTTGACGATTATCTTCAGCGCCAAAATGTGACTGGATTGATGATTCTTAAAGATGGGGAATCTGTTTTTGAATATTATGCAAAAGGGAATACAGATCGAACGCTCTGGACTTCCCGCTCTGTAGCAAAATCGATCGTCACTCTCCTTATTGGCGTTGCAATTAAAGAGGGAAAAATCAATTCTGTTGATGATCTCATTGTGGACTACATCCCTGAACTTAAAGGGAGTGCGTGGGAGGATGTGACGTTAAAATCGTTAATGCAGCATACTTCTGGCACCAAGTGGAATGAGGATTATAAAGATCCTGACTCCCACTTTTCACACATGACTCTCTGCGAAGCGACTAATGATCCTTACGGTTGCGTCTTCGAACTGGTTAAAGGGGTGGAGAAGGTTCATAAATCAGGGGATGTCTGGAGCTATAACACAGGGGGCGCATGGCTTGTTGGATTGCTGCTTGAGCGTGCAACAGGAGAGACGATCGCCTCTTATTTAGAATCATCCATCTGGCAACCCTTTGGAATGGAGCATGAGGGAGTTTGGCACGCTCTGGTGCAAGGGGAAGTAAATATGGGTGGGCACGGATTCAACGCAACCCTGCGCGATTGGGCACGAGTAGGTCAATTTGTTGTGGAGAATAGCGAAGGGCGTGGCGATGCACTCCCTGAGGATTGGATTATTCAATCAACCGATTGGACAAAAGCGGAAGGCTCCCCCACTAAAGCAACGCCAGAGGGGCAATACGGTTATCAGTGGTGGGCGGTGGCGATCGATCCCGATTTAGAGAGTGGCCCTAAAAATAGTATCAATGATGATGCCCTCTTCTGGGGTTTAGGGATCTATGGTCAAGCGTTAGCGATTAACCCTAAAGAGCAATTAGTCGTTGCTCAATGGTCTGTCTGGGAGCAAGCGGAGACACCCAACTCTGTTTACGATGAGCAGCGCGCCTTTGTTAATGCGCTAACTGATGCTCTACATAGAGAGAACGATAAAGAAGAGCATAAAGAGTAATTAATAATACTCTCTAAAAATTAATCCAATAAAATAAGAGCTCCTTAAAGATAATATTAAGGGGCTCTTACTTTTTACCCCTCTTTTATTTCCTCCCACCATTTGGTTCAGCTCCCCTCCTCTCTTATAATGAACGCTCAATTCATTGGAAATGAGCACCCCTTCTCGCTTTTAAAGGCTGTTTATTTCTCCTTATCTACTGTTTCATTATCTGAAGGAATATTAATAAGATGTCAGAGCTCTACTACTTAATTGCAACGAAAGATAAATCCACCTTTACCCATTCAGGAATGGGGCTTGCCATTGTTCTTGGTGGTCTTACAAAAGAGGGGCGCTTCGTTCCTGTCCCTAGTGCTGATTATCCAGAACATGGAGCGATATTTATCTCTAAAGAGTTTGAGAAGATCGATCAGAAATTTGCGCAAGGGGAGCTCTTTTTAATTGAGAAGAGTTGGGTCAAAGAGAGTCTAAATGATCATACGCCGATCCATAATAATCATATCCACCACTTCTATACCTTGGGGCAGAATGCAAAAGAGATTAGTAATCAGCAATTGATCCCGATTGTGAAGATGACACGGCGCCCCAATCCCGCAACAGGAATCTATATGGGGGATGAGATGCCGCCCCCCAAAGGGCACTTCTTTCTCGCTTATGGCGATTCTCTCTACGGCCCGTTTGTCGCTCGAAAGGAGAAGAGTAATTGGCTCATTAGCGCACCTCAACATATGCCCCCCGAATTTAATCTTCCTGAGAAATTTGTGGGGCGTTTTCGTTATAAGAATGTGGAGCAAAATTTTGGCATCATCCATCTTGAGCAGAAGCAGTATGGGATCTCTGAACGCGCCTTCTTAGTCAATATTGCCGATCTTTACAATGTGAAGTGTGAGCCCTTCGATTTTATGAGTGATAATGAGCTAATCTCCTTCTTTGAGCGGCTCCACTTTGGAAAGACAGATGAGGAGCTCTTCAGTAAGCGGGAAGGGAGCCA
>JASLFR010000019.1 GCA_030150565.1 Cardiobacteriales bacterium
CACATGAGTCGCCATTGAGTGGCGCAGAAGATGGGGGTGGATATTAACATTAACACCAGCTGATTGGGCAAAGAGCTTCACCCTATTGGAGATCTGCCGTGTACTAATCCGATTCCCTCTTGTTGTAATAAAGAGCGCCTCTTGATCGAGCGCTCGGGCATTGTGGAGCCACTCCTCTCTTAATGGTAACCAGCGTTTCAGCGCCTCTATCGCTTTTGAGCCTATAGGAACATAGCGTGCTTTCCCCCCCTTACCATCACGAATATGCACTTCAGCCTCCCCAAAATCGATATCGGACAGATTGAGCGCCGCAAGCTCAGCAAGACGCATCCCCGTCGAGTAGAAGAGTTCACACGTTGCAAGATCTCGCACCTCATACTCAGTTTTAGGTGGAGTATTGAGAATACGCTGAACAAGATCAACATCTAAAGTATTTGGAAGGCGTTTTTTCCCTTTAGGGGCTGTGACAAACACAGCGGGATTATGGGAGAGATCCCCCATCTTTACTGCAAAGTCGAGAAAGAGACGAATCGTCGTTAAGTGTGATTTTAAACTCTCAGGACTAAGTGGACGAACCCCACCATCAGGCACCTCTTGCGCACGATAGCTAATGTAATTCCGCAAAATATTACGAGTACATTGATCCCAGCGGGTCATCCCGATCGATTCTAAATAACCGAGAAATTGTCGAAGAGCGTAACGGCGAGTCTGAGTCGTCGCAGGACGCAACCGTCGTTCACACTGAGCAAGATACTGCTCTACACGCTCTTCTAACATCTGAAATTAATCTTCCTCAATCATGCCGATCGTTTCACGCAGCGCATCAAGCGTAAAGAGCTTATCAAACTCCTCTTCTGTCATAAGATTGCGCTCAAGCACAACCGCTTTAACACTCTTACCAGTCTTAACGCAGATTCGCCCTACAATATCCCCCTCTCCATGCCCAATAATAGGGTTGAGATAGGTGATAATTCCGATCGAATTGAGAATATAGTTAAGACAATACGCCTCATTCGCTGTAATGCCATCGATACATTTATCACGGAAACTGTAGCAAGCATTTTTCAATAACATTAAGGATTCAAAGAGGCATTGAGCCATCACAGGCTCCATCGCATTCAACTGAAGTTGACTCGCCTCAGCAGCCATAGTGACCGCTGTGTCATTCCCCATCACTTTAAAGCAGGCGTTATTTACCGCCTCAGGAAGAACAGGGTTCACCTTAGCTGGCATGATTGAACTTCCCGCTTGAAGTTCAGGAAGGTTAATCTCCTTAAGTCCAGCACGTGGGCCAGACGAGAGAAGACGCAGATCATTTGCGATCTTACCAAGCTTAATCGCAAGCGATTTTAAAACAGCGTGGAATTTTACAAGATCGGTAACATCAGAGGTAGCAGCGATTAGATCATCAGCATTTCTAAAGGGGGCACCAGTCACCTCTGCCAATTTTTCAACGGCAAGTTTTGCATATCCTTCAGGAGTATTCACCCCTGTTCCGATCGCTGTTCCCCCTAAGTTAACTGAAAGGAGATCTTCTCGATAATATTTAATATCTCGAATCGCTCCTTTCATCAGGTTAGCGAACGCTTTAAACTCCTGCCCAAGACTCATCGGTACCGCATCTTGAAGCTGAGTGCGCCCCATCTTCAAAACATGAGCAAACTCTTGAGCTTTACAATTGAATCCTTTTTTTAAATACTCAACCGCTTCTATCAACTCTTCAGAGACAGCGTAGAGCGCCACCTTCATCCCTGTTGGATAAGCATCATTAGTTGATTGCGATTCATTCACATGATCATTGGGGTTGAGGTATTGATACTCCCCCTTCTGATGCCCCATCTTCTCAAGACCGATATTGGCAAGCACCTCATTCACATTCATATTGAATGAGGTCCCCGCTCCCCCTTGAAACGCATCAACAGGGAATTGAGTTAAATAGCGATCATCGTTGAGTACTTCATCACAAGCGTAAAGAATCGCATCATGCTGCTCTTTATTGATACGGCCAAGCTCATAGTTAGCCATCGCCGCAGCTTTTTTTACCTGTACAACGCCATGAATAAACTGAGGAGTATCGCTAATTTTTTGGGTAGAAATAGTGAAGTTTTGAATTGCGCGCAGGGTGTGAATCCCGTAATACGCTGAATTTGGAACACTTAATTCACCTAATAAATCAACTTCCTTTCTACTACCCATGAGTTTATTCCTCTTAAAAATTATTCTTCTTTCAAATAGCGCCCCTGACGCAGATTCCGCAATTGCCTCTTCTCACGACTATCGGGGTTTTTAGGCGGCACAACTCGCGAAAGTGAACGTAACTCCTGTTCTCGCTCACGCCGCGCGCGACTCTCCGCTCGCTCCTCATACATTGTTTGTGCGATTTTGGCAGGGCCACGCATCTCTATTAATGCGCGCACCTCTACCACAAAGAGTGTGGATGACTTATTAACTGCTATCTCATCGCCTATCGCAACAATTCGCGCAGGTTTTGCCACCTCACCATTTACTTTTACACGACCTTTCTTGATCTCGTCAACGGCTAGACGACGAGTTTTATAAAATCGTGCCGACCATAGCCATTTATCTAATCGCATAATGGGCAATTACTGATCTTTTTCAGACTCTTCCTTAGGATCGAGAGTGATGTTCAATTCTAAGACATCATAATCCCCCTCTTTATCCATCTGAATCTGAATCTGCTGCTCTTCAATCGGGAGATATCGACGAACGACCTCTAAAATCTCTTTTTGAAGATCTTCTAAAAAGTCAGGACTAGCATCCTTCTTACGATCCCGCTCATGAGCCACAATAATCTGTAGACGCTCGCGTGCAATCGCCGCACTATTCTCATTTTTCGGCTTCAATCCGAATAATCTCTTAAACATTGCGACTAACCCCCAAAGATCCGTTGAAGTAGACCTTTACGCTCCACTTCAATAAAACGATGAGGTTTATCTTCCCCAAGGAAGCGATCCACAATATCAGAGTATGCCATGCCCGCATCTGCATTCTCATCCATAATAACAGGCATACCTGCGTTTGAAGCGTGTAACACTTCATCAGATTCAGGCACAACCCCTAAAAGAGGGATACCGAGAATATCGAGCACATCGGTTACCGAGAGCATATTGCCAGCCGCTGCTCGCTCAGGATTATAACGGTTAATAACAAGATGCTGGCGTACCTCTTCACCGACCAACGCTTTTGCGGTTTTACTCGCTAAAATTCCTAAGATTCGATCAGAGTCACGAACCGATGAAACTTCAGGATTGGTAGTGATAATGGCATCATCTGCAAAATGCATCGCAAGTTGTGCCCCCTTCTCAATGCCTGCGGGCGAATCACAAATAATGTACTCAAATCCCATCTCTTTAAGCTCGTTGATTACTTTTTCAACCCCCTCAAGAGTGAGCGCATCTTTATCTCGAGTTTGTGATGCGGGAAGGATATAGAGCTGATCTAAACGGCGATCCTTAATCAGAGTCTGTTGAAGATTCGCCTCATCATTTACAACATTAACAAAATCGTAAACAACACGGCGCTCGCACCCCATAATGAGGTCGAGATTACGCAAGCCGACATCAAAATCAATAACCACAGTTTTATGGCCACGCTCGGCAAACCCCGCAGCGATACTTGCGCTCGTTGTTGTTTTACCTACACCCCCCTTTCCAGAGGTTACAACTATTACTCGTGCCACTTAATAAAACTCCTTATTAAATAGATAATTAGAGAGACGAAGAGAGCATTAGCTTAACTCAAAGGCTCAATAACAACATCATCTCCATTAAGATAAATTTGTACAGCGCGGCCGCGCCATTGATCTGAGATCTCTTCAATGACTCGATACTTTCCAGCAATAGAGACCAACTCCGCCTCAAGGGATTGGCAGAAGATACGGGCATTTTGATCCCCATTCACTCCCGCTAATGCACGCCCACGAAGCGCTCCATAGATATGGATATTTCCAGCGGCTAAAATTTCCGCCCCTTCATTAACAGTGTTGAGAATAATAAGATCCCCAAACTCTTGATAGAGCTGCTGTCCACCACGAATTTGTGCAGAGACGGTTACGGTCTCCCCTCTCTTTTGAGACTCAGCAGGAACGGGGACCTCCACAATCTTTTCAACAACGCGATCAACAAACTTCTCGACCTCTACAATCTTCTCAACTTCAACAATTCGCTCAACCTCTTTAGGCGCACTCTCCTTAACTTGAGGGAGACGAATATTTTCAGAGCGCCCCTCAGGAATGATCGCCCACTCCGCCTTCTTTGCACGCTCTAGCATCGTCTCTGGAACATTTTTAAGTGCAACAGGGATCAGATCTTGTGCGAGAAGTAGATTTCGTAACCAGTTAAAATCGATAAAATTACGATCACCCACCTCTGAAAGATCTACAATTATGGGGGAGTTTTGAAAAAAATTGGCCCGAGAGGCGACCGCTTCCGCAAGATCGCTCTCTAATTGGCGCAAATTATTGGTGTGAAGATGGAGCGCCATGATGGTATAGACGCTCCCTTTAAATTGAAAAGATTTCTCTGAACTCATCGCTCATCCAAAATTAATGTTCGTGATCGCAACACTCTTCTTCTCGATGGAAGAGTACGCCATGCTCCCGTTCGTGATCTGTTGCTTCCCGCACGCTAATCACTTTTACATCATAATGGAGAATTTCTCCCGCTAATGGGTGATTACCATCAAGGGTAACCTCATCATCAGTCAACTCAATCACTGTGTGAGGATACTCATTCCCTTCCGCATCATGAGCTGTAGCAACCCACCCTAACTCAATTTCAGTCCCTTCAGGAAAAGCATCGCGAGGAACCTTAATCACTAACTCCTCATCAAAGGCACCATACGCCTCATCAGGCTCGACAGAGAAGCTCACCTCTTGCCCCGCTTCCGCCCCTTCAAGTGCACGCTCAAAGCCAGGAATTAACTCCTCATGCCCATGAATATAGGTGAGCGGCTCACGGCTCAACTCTTCCCCTTTTTCGTTGTAGAGTGCATACTCAATTTCAACAACGCAATCTTTCTCAATAATCATTAAATTTGCTTCCTATCGATATGGTAAATAGGCCTCATACTATACAATATCCAATGATTTAGAGAAATCTATTTATCATTACTCCCCTTTTTGTTTATCGCCCACTTTGCGGTAAAATTAGGATTTTAACGCCCAGTAAAATAGAGAGGTTTAAGAGGTTTATGTTAAAGCAGAAAGAAGCGGTGGCTCAAAAAGCGATTGAATACATTAAAGAGGGGGAGATTTTAGGATTAGGAACGGGCTCAACGGTCGATTGCTTCATCGCTCTTCTACCTACCGTTAAAGATAAAATTCGTGGAATCGTCTCCAGTTCGGAGCGGAGCAGCGCTCAGGTAGAGGCGATGGGGATTCCGATTCTCGATCTTAACGAGGTGGAATCATTCTCGCTCTATGTTGATGGTGCCGATGAGATCAACCCCAATCTTGAGATGATTAAGGGGGGCGGAGGCGCATTGACCCGTGAAAAGATCGTTGCAGCACACGCTGAACAATTTATCTGTATCGCTGATGCTTCAAAACAGGTTGAAATACTCGGAGCATTCCCCCTTCCCATCGAAGTGATTCCAATGTCGGCTCAATATGTTATTCGTGCGATGGAGCGCCTTGGCGGCAAAGCGAGTATCCGCCCCGATTTCATCACCGATAATGGCAATCTAATTGTTGATGTTGAAGGGCTCTCAATCAGTAACCCTATCGAACTTGAGCGTGAGATTAATCAGCTCACGGGGGTTGTGACCAATGGAATCTTCGCAAAACGGAAAGCGGATCTACTCCTCATTGGAAATGAAGATGGCTCTGTTAGCCTCTTTAAGTAGAAAGACGAGCGATTAAATGGATCGAGCTATCTGGATTCGTCGTTTAGCCCTCCTCCCTCTTCTAGGGCTCCTTCTCTATATTACGTGGTACGTCTACAATTATGATCAAGAGGGAGGCGTTGTTGAGCGGCTCGATCCCCTTTTAGAGGCTGAGGAGTTTATCCTCATTCGGTACAACGAAGCAGGTGAGCAACTCTACTATCTTGAGGGGCACTCTATGGTGCATTATGAAGGGGAGCGAGGGACAGAGATCACCCATCCTGATCTGATCTATTACGATCACACTCAGTTAGCGACTCTAGCTGATGGTGAAGCACCCAATATTATCTGGTCCGCTACAGGAAAAAGGGCGCTCTTAAATGAGGATAATAGCGAAATCACCCTTATCGATGATGTTCATCTAACCCGATTTGATCAAGAGCAGGCGCTCCACTCCACACTCGACACCTCTATTCTCTACGTACTCGATCACGGTGAAGAGATTAATACTGATGCCCCTGTTGTGATTCACTCAGATAAACATACGCTTACTGGCGTAGGAATGGTGGGCAAACCCACCATCGGCCTCTACCATGTGCTTAAGGATGCAAAAACAATCTATGTTCAATAATCGCTTGCGAGTGCTTTTAATCACTCTCCTCCTCTCTTTTGCCCCTCTCTATGCTGAAGAGAAGCTTCCCATCAATATTGAAGCGGATGAGGTGACCTTTGATCAGCCTACCGACTTTGTTCACTACAAACGAAATGTTGTTGTGACTCAAGGGAAGCTAAAAATTGTAGGGGATGAGCTCACCTTCTATCTCACTACTGGCTCACCTACCGACATAAAAGCGAAAGGGAATGTAAAGATCGATTACTTTATGGAGGAGAAGCAGGAGTGGGTCTATGGGACAGGGAATGAGCTCCACTTCTTCCCTGATCGTGATGAGCTTATCCTCATTGGAGATGCTGTCGTTACTCAAGCGGGGGATATTATGCGCGCTGATCGTATCAACTACGATCTCGACAAAGAGATTGTTCACGCAACAGGAACGCCAAAGAAGCGGATCCACTTCACCATCATCCCTAAAGATAAAGATTAAGGTGAATCGACTCATGCAAAAAGAGCACTCAACTGAAACACTCAGTACGAAAGAGCTAGTAAAACGGTTTAAAAAGCGCACCGTTGTCAATGGCGCCTCCTTCTATCTAAAGCGGGGGGAGATTGTTGGATTATTGGGGCCAAATGGTGCTGGGAAAACCACCTCTTTCTACATGACGGTGGGCTTAGTCTCTCCCGATGAGGGGCATATCTTCTTAGGTGATCGGGATATTACAGCGCTCCCCATTCATCAACGGGCGAAAGAGGGGATCGGTTATCTTCCTCAAGAGGCCTCGATCTTCCGTAAACTCACCTCCCGCCAAAATATTCACGCAATTGCTGAGACTCGAAAAGATCTCAATAAGAAGGAGCAGCACGCTCTGAC
>JASLFR010000068.1 GCA_030150565.1 Cardiobacteriales bacterium
ACTCTCTACCATCTCAATTGTGGGAATATAAGAGATATAGATCGTGGCAAAATCGGGCTGATTGGTCATTGGACAGAGCGCTGTAAACTCTGGGCAATGGAAGTGAACAAAGTAATCCCGATCGGGATTATCATTCTTAAAAGTCTCTAAAATATCGGCTGAATACTCTGTGGGATAGAGCGTTGCCTGATTCCCAAGAAGGGTTAAATTTTCTAACTGTTTAGATTTATTCTGTTTCATCTTTTTCCTTAGTTTTTTAATGTGGGATGGTTTCGAACCACAAAAAGAGGGGTGATAATGAATCACCTCTGTAGCGGTGCGCATTTTAAGCTGATCACACCAAAAGGGCAATCTCTTCCCACTATCAGAAAGAGTCTTACACCCCCCCCTCTCTATTTAACTCTAAAAAGATTATCTTAATAACTTTAGAATTAATCCTTAATCCTCACCTTGTATAATTGACGAATTTTTATCTATCTTCTACTATGTTCGATACTCTTTTTTATCCCATTTTTCAGGGAAAAGAGCCGAACTATTCATTAATCAATTAGATAGGAATTAAGATAAAGATGTCTGAATCAATTATCAAAAATGGCGGCGTAATCATGGATGTTATTAACGCTGAGCAGGCAAAAATTGCTGAAGCAGCTGGTGCTGTAGCAGTTATGGCGCTCGAGCGTGTTCCTTCCGATATCCGTAAAGCGGGTGGTGTTGCGCGCATGGCGAACCCTAAAATTGTGGAAGAGGTACTCAATGCAGTCTCGATTCCTGTAATGGCTAAAGCGCGTATTGGTCATATTGTGGAGGCTCGTGTACTCGAATCCATGGGTGTTCACTTCCTCGATGAGAGTGAAGTTTTAACCCCTGCTGATGAAGAGTTCCATCTCTTAAAGAGCGATTATAGCGTTCCTTTTGTTTGTGGTTGTCGCGATCTTGGTGAAGCGGCTCGCCGTCTTGGTGAAGGTGCTAAGATGCTCCGCACAAAAGGGGAGCCTGGAACAGGAAATATCGTTGAAGCGGTTCGCCACATGCGCCGCGTCAATAGCCAGATCCAAAAACTTCGCCACATGAGTGCTGATGAAGTGATGGTATTTGCTCGTGATCTAAGTGCTCCTTACGAGATCTTAATGCAGATCCGTGAGCTTGGCCGCCTCCCTGTTGCAAACTTCGCTGCAGGTGGTGTTGCAACTCCAGCAGATGCTGCGTTAATGATGGAGCTCGGTGCTGATGGTGTATTCGTTGGTTCTGGAATCTTCAAATCAGAGACGCCTGAGAAGTTTGCTCGTGCAATCGTTAAAGCGACTGAGAACTACAAAGATTACAAATTGATCGCTGAACTCTCAAAAGATTTAGGCGAGCCGATGACTGGTCTTGAAATTGGTAAACTCTCAGCAGATGAGCGGATGCAAGATCGCGGTATCTAATTGATTAATCAATATAAATAGAGAAGCCCATCCAGAAGGATGGGCTTTTTTTATTCTCTCACACCTCAAAGAAGAGGAGCTAACTCCCGCTGAAGCGCACGGGTAAAATTCTTGCGATCATTGTAGGTGATTTCACAAAAGAGTAATCCCGCAGATTCAATCGCATAGCGCTTAATCTGATCGCCATGCTTCCACTCCCCTTGGTAATGCCCCTCCCCTTGATACTCAATCACCGCTAATGGGTGGTGATTCTCATCGAGCAGGCAGAAATCAGCTCGGCGACAATTGATCAGCCAGAAGCTCTCCTGTTCAGGCAGAGAGGAGTCTGAGGGTTGTGTGCTTAAGATCTCACCATAATTGACCTGCGCTAAAATCTGGTACCCCTTAGCTCGCTCAGAGCGTTCAAGAAGTGCCGTAATATGGGCAAGTAGCTGCTCTTCACTCTTATTGATGAGTCGTTTGGGATAGAATCGGCTCACCTCTAAAAGTGCACGCTCCGTCTCCTGTTTTCCTCTCCCCTTCTGCTCAAGAGCGATTCGGCGCATCTCTTCCCGCTTTTGAATATGCGCTTCCGCCTCCAACGCTCGCCCGCGCCACCTCTGCAATCGTTTTAATTGAAAGCGATTCCAAAGGATCAACCCAAAGATGATCAATCCAAGAATCGGAAGACGATACTCCAATAGTGTTCCAAACATTCTAAAATTAGAGCTCCCCGATACTCTGCTTTAGTGGTCCAACAAAGTCGTTAGGAATGATGGCGATATGGCGATCTTCACTCAACTGAGAGCCCCCCATCTTTCCATCTTCACCAAAAGTATAGATATAGAAGATCCCATCCAGATTGCGGTAATAGTAGGGGCGCTCCCACGGATCGGTTAGATGTTTCTCAGGAAGATAGGGGCCATTCCCCTCCCCTTTTTCATAAGAGGGGATCAAAAGAGCCGCTAATCCCTCCTCTTCACTCGGTAGCTGATTGAAATCTCGCTGATAGATCTTCAAAGCGCTCTCGATGATGCGCAGATCTTGATGCACCGCAATCCGCTTTGCATCGCTATTGATTCCTAAAAGATGCTGCATCCCCATCATCGCTAAAATCGCAATAATTGCGGAGAGAATCATCAACTCTACAAGGGTTACTCCACGATTGTTTCGCCATGAATCGATCATAATCACTCCGTAATCGCCTCAAAGAGTTCAAAATAATCGGGAACGGTCTTATTAACACACTCAGGCTCTAAGATCGTGAGCGCCCCTTTAAATGCAGCAAGAGAGAAGCACATCGCAATACGGTGATCATCATAGGTTGCGATCGAGACATCTTCATTAATACTCTCTAATGGCTCCACAGAGATCCAATCCTCCCCCTCCTCAACTTTCGCTCCAAGTTTACGCAATTCGGTCGCCATTGCATGGATTCGATCCGTCTCCTTCACCCGCCAACTAGCGATATTGCGAAGGGTAACAGGGCTACTGCAGAAGAGCGCCATCGTTGCAAAGGTCATCGCTGCATCAGGAATATCGTTACAATCGATATCTAGCCCCGATAATCGCTCTTTTGGCTTCTCTACACGAATCGAATAATCTTCCCACGTTACAATCGCCCCCATCTTCTCTAAATGGGTTGCAAATTCACGATCCCCCTGCATGCTCGCTCGCCCCATCCCCTCAACGGTGACATCTCCTGCTAACGCCCCTGCTGCGAGAAAATAGGTCGCACTCGATGCATCCCCCTCTACACGGATCTCTTTAGGGGAGCGGTAGGTTGCCCCTTCAGGAATAATAAAGCGCTCATAATTCTCATTACGCACCTCAATCCCAAACTGCTTTAGACTCTTAAGAGTGATATCAATATAGGGTTTTGAGATCAGTACACCCTCAATCTCAATCGTCACCTCTCTTCCTAACATAGGGAGCGCCATAAGTAGAGCGGTGAGATATTGGCTCGATACAGAACCCTTCACCTTCACATTAAGATTCTTCATCTGAGCAGGCTCAATCAAGAGGGGGGGATACCCCTCATTCTCCCCATATTGAATTGAAGCACCAAGCACCCTAAGAGCATCCACAAGATCCCCGATCGGTCGCTCATGCATACGGGGAATGCCGTGTAGATGGTACGAACCCCCATTGAGTGCAAGCGCCGCCGTCAGAGAGCGAAAAGCGGTTCCTGCATTCCCTAAAAATAGGGATGCTTCACGATTAGGGAAAGAGCCTCCCACCCCTTCAACAGCGTAAGAGTCCCCCTCTAAATGGGTGACATTGATCCCAAGCGCAATCAGCGCCTCTTTCATCCGCTCGGTATCATCGCTCGCTAAAAGGTTGTGAATCACCGTTCGCCCCTCAGAGAGCGCCGCTAAAAGAAGGTATCGGTTAGAGATACTTTTTGAGCCAGGCAGAATAATCTTCCCCTTAGCTTGGGTGCGATGAGTGAGTTTAAGCTGTGAGATCTGCGTCACGATAAAAACCTCCTAAAATCGGAAGAGAGCGGGAAATGAGCCCTTTACTATACTAAAAATCGGGGATAATTCCCCATAAAAAAAGGCCTCATACAGAAGGCCTCTTTCACTTTAAGATCGGGAATAAGGGGGAGACTACTCCTGCTCGCTCCCGTAGACATCGTAGCCAAAATGCTTATCCTGCACTTTTTGGTAAGAGCCATCCGCACGGGAGGCTTTAATCGCTTCGTTAAAGGCATCTCGCAACTCATCTTCCCCTTTACGAATCCCTACCCCAACTCCTTCACCAAACCAGCGCTCATCGGTAAATTCAGGGCCGATAAAATCTAAACGCCCTTTATAGTTCTGCTGAAGATATCCCGTATCCACTGCAACAACATCCGCAAAGATAAGATCGATACGGCCTGAATCTAGGTCGTACATCCCATCATCTAAACTCTTATAGCTACGAATGGTGGCGATCTTTTTATAATTATCATTCATATAGGTCTCATGAATCGTGCCACTTTGAACCCCAATCACCTTCCCTTTTAACCCCTTTTCGCTCACATCCATCGTTGAGCCAGTGGGAGCCACAAATTTAGCGGGAGTTTGATAATACTTATTACTAAAGTTGATCGCCTTTTTTCGTACATCTGTAATCGACATTGAGGCTAAAATCGCATCGATTCTTTTAGAATTGAGTGATGGGATAAGCGCATCAAAATCGGTCTGTACAATCTCACACTCACGATTCATCTTCTCACAGAAGAGCTCTGCTAAATCCACCTCAAACCCCTCCATCTTCTTATTAGGAGTGATGTAGCTAAAAGGGGGATACGCTCCCTCAATCCCGATGCGCAATGTCGCCTCTTCACCATTTGCACTCATCATTAAGAGTGCCCCTAAAGTTGCAGTTAACGTCAATTTCTTAAACATTGAAGACTCCTTATTTATGAACCATTATTATTATTCAGTCACTTAAATTCACTATAATACGAATGATTGCAAAAAGGCTAACAAATTAGGCTCAATTGCAATAAAAAAGAGAGGTTGCCCTCTCTTCTATTTTAATTATTTTTATCTCTTGCTTAACTTATTTAAGCTGTAATTGTGTCAGCTTCTGATCGATTCGGATGAGGTATCCTAAAATTAATCCCAAAATAGTGGCGAAAATAGCAGGAATCATCCACTCCATCGATGCATTCGCTAAGGGGAAGCGCCCTAAAAATTGGGTTAAAACAGGGCTATCACTCAACTGATTCGCAACCGAAAGGATACTTAAAATAATTGTGCTTAAAATCGGTAATTGAAGCGCTAAGTTAGGCATCCCTTTAAGTGACTTATCGAGAAAGATGAGTGCAATCATCACAATTGTGATGGGGTAGATCACCATCAAGACTGGAACAGCTGCTGAGATAATATTATTTAATCCCAATCCCGCTAAGACAAAGCTGATAAGAGTGAAGATTACTGCATAGGTCCGATAAGAGATGCGAGAATAGATCTCATGGAAGTAGCTACTCACGGCAACAATCAACCCAATTGCCGTTGTTAAACAGGCTAAACTTACAATCAATCCTAATAAGAAGCGGCCCCCTTCACCATAGGTTAAGAGTGCAACACCATTTAGAATCGCTGTTCCCATGTTTCCAGAGCTCTCTCCTAAAACATAATGATTACCGATCCAACCTAATGCCGCATAGATCAAACCAAGCCCTAATCCTGCAATTACAGCTGCAATTGAGGCTTGTTTAAAGATAGAACGTTGATCCGTTAAGCCAGTCGCTTTTACCGCATTGAGAACGATAATTGAGAAAGCAACCGCAGCGATTGTATCCATTGTCTGATACCCCTCGAAGAATCCTGTAAAGAAGGGGGCATCGAGATAAGAGGGATCGATCGCCTCAATCGGTGTTTTAAGTAGGAAAAATGAGCGGACAATCAGCGCAATAATGGTGATTAAAAGAAGGGGCGTTAAGATCTGCCCAATACGATTAACAAGTTTTTTAGGATTGAGTGCAAGGAAGAAGACGATTAAGAAGTAGACCGCTGCAAAGAGTGTAATCTGCAATTGAGAAGCTTCTGCTCCCTCTTCAAGATTCATAAAGGGGAGAATGCTCATCTCAAAAGAGACGTTAGCTGTTCTTGGAATTGCAAAGAATGGTCCAATCGTTAAGTAGATGGTCACCATAAAGAGGAGTGCAAAGAGCGGATGGATACGGCGTGCTTCTGTGCGAAATCCTTCATTAGAGAATGAGCCTGCAATAATTCCTGCTAAAGGGAGCCCAACCCCAGTAACGACAAAACCTAAAATAGCGGGAAGAAAATTGGTTCCACTTAATTGACCAACAGTAGGTGGGAAGATGAGGTTGCCTGCTCCAAAGAAGAGAGCAAAAAGCATAAAGCCGATATAGAGCGTACGTTTTTCCATAAAGAGTCATGATTTAGTTTGAAGTAATCGGGCAAGATTTTTTTCATAGGTGATGATTAAAAATCTTGTTGAAACGTTGATCGATTTTGAGGATCACTCGATTCTCGATCGCTATATCAGATTTTGTCTGACTTAATAGATTCCCTATTGTCGCTAATTTAGAAGTGATAGCAACTCTAATTCGATCGGTGTAGATGCTGCTCTAATAATCTTTTCTACTATTACTCTTCTATATATAGATATAGATGATGAGTGAGTCGAGTTATCCACAAAAAATAATTTAACCCAATCAAATCAACTGCTTAAAACCGAAATAACATGTGGACAACCCTGTGAGTAAGTTGAGGATAAGCTGTGGGTAACTTTGGGGGGAAATCTATCCACACATTATCCACAGAGTTATACAGCGGTTATCCACAGAGTTATCCACACCCTCTTTTGGGCATAAAATAATCAATATTTAGAGGTGGGGAGTGGTAAATAAGGGATCATTTTTGAGTTGATTGATCAGCTTCTTTAAAGCTTGTGCTCTATGGGAGAGTTCATTTTTTTGAGTGAGTGGAATCTCTGCAAAGCTCTGATTAAGTTTGGGATAATAGAAGAGTGGATCATACCCAAAGCCCCCCTCCCCTCTTGGAGTGGGGAGAATATTGCCCCACACTTCACCAGTTGCAATAGTGGGGGTTGGATCATGCTCATATCTAAGCAGTAGAATGGTGCTATGGAAGTAGGCGCTTCGCTCTTCTGTGGATAAGTGGCGCATCTCTCTTAATAACTTTTTATTGTTGGCTTGGTCGCTCCCCTCTTCACTATAGCGGGCAGAGTGGAGCCCTGGTGCTCCATTAAGGGCTGGCACCACCAATCCAGAATCGTCAGCCAGCGTGGGTAGACCACTCGCTTTTGCAACCGCCCGAGCTTTAATGAGCGCATTCTCCACAAAAGTTAATCCACTCTCGTCAGGATCGCTCTCAATCCCCATCTCTTTAAGAGAGAGAATAGTGATGCCTAAGGGGGAGAAATAGCTCTGGAATTCTTCAATTTTTCCAAGATTGTTGCTCGCTAAGATAATATTCTTCTGCTTCATAAGAGTGGTTCCTTCTCGATCTTCTTTATCTCATCGAGATGATCGATCTCTGTAAGTAGGGATTCAATTCTCTCTCCTGTTGGGAGTGTGAGATTCGGCTCAATCTCTGCAAGAGGAATTAGCACAAATCCTCGATTTTTCATCTCTTTATGAGGAATCGTTAACCGCTCATCATTGAGTATTAATGTATCGAAAAGAATGATATCGATATCGAGGGTGCGGGGGCCCCAATGGAGGGTGCGTTGGCGCTGATGGAGCATTTCGATCGATTGTGTTAAATCGAGAAGTTCGTGGGGGGAGAGGTGTGTCTCAATCCTTAGAGCTACGTTGATAAAATTGGGCTGTTTAGGGCCAATTGCCACTGTTTCATAGAGGGATGAGGCTTTGAGAGAGCTGATATCGGGATGCTCTTTAAGCCTCTCTATTGCTCTTAAAACCTGCTTTTGGGGCTGATTAAGGTTGGAGCCTAAGGAGAGGTAGACGGTATGTGTTTTCATAGAAATGATCATATAAAAAAGATATATCTTGCGCAGAGTGCGTGAGTAGCGTAATGTGAGCAATGTTCACCTCTTGGTGAACATTTGTTTGATTATATGGCAGAGCGCCATATTTGTATTTATATTTGAGGTTTTTTATGCGTACTGGAACTGTTAAATGGTTCAATGAATCCAAAGGATTCGGTTTTATTACTCCTGAAGATGGTGGCGATGATGTATTCGTACACTTCTCTACAATTCAAGGGGAAGGATTTCGTACTTTAGCTGAAGGGCAAAAAGTGCAATTTGAGGCTAAAGAGAGCGATCGTGGCATGCAAACAACTGTTTGCGTTCCTGCATAAGCGACCTTTTATCTCAAACAGATAAGAATTACCGAACATAAAAAGAGCCTCTCATTATGAGAGGCTCTTCTCTTTTTTAAAGAAAATTTTCTTACATCTGGCTAATCATCACATCACCAAACTCTGATGTGGAGACCTCTTTCGCATCATCCATCATGCGTGCAAAGTCACCTGTTACCTGTTTTGAGCTGATCGCACCGTTGAGTGCTTTAATGATAATATCCGCAGCTTCTGACCAGCCTAAATGGCGAAGCATCATCTCAGCTGAGAGGATCATTGACCCTGGGTTAACGATATTTTTACCAACGATATCGGGCGCAGTACCGTGTGTTGCTTCAAAGATTGCAATTGAATCTGAAAGGTTTGCACCTGGCGCAATTCCGATTCCACCCACTTGTGCTGCTAATGCATCAGAGATGTAATCTCCATTTAGATTCATTGTGGCAACCACTGAGTATTTTTCAGGCTCAAGAAGGATGCGCTGTAAGAAAGCATCCGCAATACTATCTTTAATTGTAATAGTATTTCCTGTTTTAGGATTCTTAAAGGAGCACCATGGACCATTATCGATCTCAACAGCACCAAACTCCTCTTTTGCAAGATTATATCCCCAATCACGGAAGCCCCCTTCCGTAAATTTCATGATATTCCCTTTATGAACGAGCGTTACGTTTGGTTTATCATTATCGATTGCGTACTGAATCGCTTTACGAACTAAGCGCTCAGTCCCCTCTTTAGAGACAGGTTTCACACCAATACCTGATGTTTCAGGGAAGCGAATCTTATTCACACCCATCTCATCTTGGAGAAATTTAATCACCTTTTGTGCATCTGCTGAACCCGCTTCCCACTCAATACCTGCGTAGATATCTTCAGAGTTTTCACGGAAGATTACCATATCGGTCTTTTCAGGATTTTTAAGGGGAGAGGGAACTCCTTGGAAGTATTGAACAGGGCGAAGGCAGAGGTAGAGATCGAGCTGCTGACGCATCGCAACGTTGAGTGAACGGAATCCACCACTAATTGGGGTCATTAAAGGGCCTTTAATAGAGACTGCATACTCTTTAAGTGCATCCATCGTCTCTTTGGGGAGCCACTCATCAGCACCGTAGACTTTAGTCGATTTCTCTCCTGCGAAGATCTCCATCCACGCAATCTTCTTCTCACCGCCATACGCTTTCTCAACTGCTGCATCTACCACTTTTTTCATCACAGGGGTAATTTCAGCGCCTACGCCATCCCCTTCAATAAAAGGGATGATGGGATTATTGGGAACATTTAGCGAGCTATCGGCATTCACCGTAATCTTTTCGCCAGCAGGAACGTTAATATGTTGGTAACTCATGCTCTACTCCTTTGTAGTTAAGAACAAAAATGTGCTGATGATTATATCAGCTAATTGGTTTTGATTAAGCGTTTTGCCCCAATGGAGCGCTGATGAAAGGGTTCGCCAACGCCTATAAACGCCCCTTTGCAATCATAGAGTCGATAGAGGGGCGCTTCGAGAGGCTCCTCTTGCGGCACCTTCTGCCCCATTTTAACCCGCTCTGCCCCCTCTTTGGTGAGCGTAAGTGCTGGAAGATCACAAAGCGCGGCATCCACGGGAAGAAGATGTTTATCGAGCGCTTCAAAATCCCCCTCTAATGGGAGGAGTATTTCGGGTGTGATCATCTTAGGCTGCTCGAAGGGTTCAATCGTTAAACGGCGCAAGGCTCTTAAGTGCCCAAGGGTGCCGAGCGATTTTGCAATATCTTCAGCTAAGACGCGGATATAGGTCCCTTTAGAGACGAGCGCTGTTGCGGTGAAGCTCCCATGATCGAAGGCATCGAGTTTTAAAGATTTGATGAAGATCTTTCGAGGAGGGCGTTCAACTTCAATCCCCTCACGAGCTAACTCATAGAGCCTACGCCCTTTATGATGAAGCGCTGAGACCATTGGGGGGATCTGTGTCGATTCCCCTAAAAAGTGCTGAAAAGTCTCCTCTAACGCCTCTTCGGTTAGTTTAGGAATCTCTGTTTGCTCCTTAATCTCCCCTTCTGCATCCCCTGTTGTAGTTGCGATGCCTAATTGGCAGGTAAATTGGTAGCTCTTAAAGTTATTTAGCAGTTGACCGCTAAATTTAGCTGCCTCTCCAAAACAGATGGGGAGAAGACCTGTCGCCATAGGGTCGAGTGTGCCAGAGTGCCCCGCTTTCTGCGCTTCAAAAAGATGGCGCATTTTTTGCAAAATGGCGTTGCTGGTGACCCCTTTTGGTTTATCTAATAGCAAAATACCGTCAAGCTGACGGTATTCTTTTCTACTCTTTCTCTTCTGAGTCACGGTTATACTGCTCCGCTTTTTCTTCATCGGTACGAATCGCTTCTGAGATGAGAGAGCTAATCTTATTGCTCTGCTCTAGGAGATCATCGTAGATAAAGTGAAATTGTGGAATCGTTCGCAGCCGTAGGGTGCGTCCGAGCTGTCGGCGAAATACTCCGCTATACTCCCCAAGAAGCGCAAGAATCTCCTCGCGCTCCTCTTCAGGGCCTAAATAGGTGATGTAGACCTTTGCGTGGGAGAAATCGTTGAGCATATCCACCAGTGTGATGGAGATCATGAGCGCACGCGCATCATGGATCTCCTTGCGAATTAAGAGTGAGAGCTCCTGTTTGAGCTGCTCATCAATTCGGCGAACACGGGAACTTTTAGCCATATTGCTCTCCTTTTAATCTAAGGTGCGGGCAACTTCAACCTGCTCGTAGACTTCGATCTGGTCACCCGGTTTTACGTCATTATAGTTCTTAACGCCGATACCACACTCAACGCCCGCTCTTACCTCACGAACGTCATCTTTAAAGCGACGGAGTGATTCAAGCTCTCCCTCATAGATGACGATGTTATCGCGAAGTACACGGATAGGATTATTTCGTTTCACAACCCCTTCAGTCACCATACAACCAGCGATTGCGCCAATTTTTGGTGAGCGGAAGACATCACGAACCTCAGCGATTCCCACAATCTCCTCTTTAAATTCAGGAGCAAGTTTTCCAATAATCGCTTTCTTAATCTCATCGATCACATCGTAGATAACGCTGTAGTAGTGGAGAGAGAGCCCCTCCTCTTCAATGATCTTACGTGCTGAGCTATCTGCTCGAACGTTAAAACCAACGACAATCGCATCAGAAGAGACGGCAAGGTTAGCGTCGGATTCGTTGATTCCACCAACACCACTTGCGATAACATGAACATTTACCTCATCATTTGAGAGCTCGTGAAGGGCATTAACAAGCGCTTCTACCGATCCTTGAACATCCGCTTTTAGAACGATGTTAAGGGTGCTCACCTCTTGATCTGAGATATTTTCAAAGAGATTCTCAAGCTTCGCTTTATGTTGACGAGCTAGCTTCACTTCACGGAATTTACCCTGTCTAAAGAGGGCAACTTCACGCGCTTTTCGCTCATCAGGAACGACCGTCACCTCATCTCCTGCGTTTGGTACGCCAGAAAGACCGATGATCTCAACAGGAATTGAAGGGCCTGCAGATTCAACCTCTTCTCCATTTTCATTCATTAAGGAGCGCACACGACCATACTCAAGCCCTGCAAGTACAACATTCCCCTTCTCAAGGCGACCTGCCTGTACAAGGATCGATGCAACCGCTCCGCGCCCACGATCGAGACGAGACTCAATCACCGCACCACGGGCAGGACCCTCATCCACCGCACGAAGTTCAAGTACTTCAGCTTGAACAAGAATCTGATCGAGTAAGTGATCGATTCCCTCCCCTGTTTTTGAAGAGACGTAAGCGAAGAGATTCTCCCCACCCCACTCTTCCGAGATGATACCGTGCTGTGATAACTCCGACATAATGCGATCTTTATCCGCTGTCGGTTTATCCATCTTTGTAATCGCAACGATTACAGGAATATCGGACGCTTTAGCGTGCTGAATTCCCTCTAATGTTTGAGGCATTACTCCATCATCGGAAGCGACAACAAGAACCACAATATCGGTCACTTCAGCACCACGTGCACGCATCGCAGCAAACGCACTGTGGCCAGGGGTATCGAGGAATGTAATCACCCCTTTAGGTGTATTAACATGGTATGCCCCAATATGTTGAGTAATACCACCCGCTTCCCCTTTTACAACATGCTCTTGACGAATATAGTCGAGAAGTGATGTCTTACCATGGTCAACGTGCCCCATGATCGTAACAACAGGGGGACGCTCTTTGAGTGCGCTTGTATCGCCACCCTCTTCAAGAGCTGCCATGAGCTCATCTTCAAGGGCGTTATCGCTAACAAATTTATAGGTATGCCCCATCTCTTCAACCACAATCGCTGCAGTTTCCTGATCGAGGAGCTGATTGATCGTCACCATAGAGCCCATATTCATGAGCGCTTTAATCACTTCCGCTGCTTTCACAGACATCTTGTGAGCAAGATCTGCAACAGAGATTGTTTCACCAAGTTCAACTTCGATCTGTTTGCTCGCTACAGGCATCTGGAAGCCATGCTCCTGTTGCGGCTGAACGCGACGATTATTTCGATTACGACGATTGTTTTTACCCTTTAAAACGATCTCTGGGCGCTCATTCTCATCGCGATCATTATTGCGACGTTTACCCCGCTGACGGCGTGGTTTCTCTTCTGCGCGCTTCTCCTCTTTCTTCACCCGTTTTTCGATGGTGGGAGAGGTGATCTTTTCAGCACTTGCTTCAACATCCTCCTCTACGGCAGGCTCCTCTTTAGGGGTGTTGAATTGGATGGCAACTTTCGCTACAGCATTTTCAGATGAACGAGCAACACGATTGAGGCGTTCAATCTCCTCTTGCTGCTTCTTCTCTTTCTGCTCTTGGCGACGTTTATCCGCTTCACGCTTAGCATTTTCAGCCTCTTCAGCACGCTGACGAGCCGCTTCTAGGCGCTCTTTTTCCGCACGCTCTTTCGCTTCTGCTTCCGCTTTACGTTTCGCTTCTTGAGCTTGATCGCTCTTCTCCTCTTTAGGAGCGCTCTCTACAGGCTCTTTTTTAGGGGTAGACGCTTCGGTCGAGGGTGCAGATAGACGCTCTTCTGGCTCTTTTTGAGTCTCAGCCAATTCCGGAGTTGTAATCGCTTCGTCTACTTTAGCTTCAGCATTCTGTTCAACCACATCCCGTTTTACGTATGTACGACGCTTACGAACCTCAACAGCAACCGTACGCTCTTGACCTGGTGCTGTCTCTACTTTTAGTTCCGTATGCTTTTTGCGTTTTAACGTAATTTTGCGGGGGGCTTTTGTCTTATTATCTTTTTCACTCATAGTTTATCTTTATTCCACTCGACACTAACTTGTCGTCTAATCAATTTTATTCTTCATCAAACCAGCTCTGTCTCGCTGCCATTATATATTGACTTGCATCCTCTTCACTAATTGAGACAAGCTCGCACAGTTCATCAGTTGCAAGTTCCGCTAAGTCGTCGGCTGTTTTGATCTTCGCTTTGGCAAGATTGATTGCGAGTAGCTCGTTACCATCGAGGATCTTAATGAGCTCCTCTGTCGGTGCATCATCACCTAATTCAGTTAAAATCTCTTGCTGACGCTCGAGCGCCTCTTTTGCGGCATCTCTTAGCGCTTCAATAATCTCTTCATCAAACTCATCGATCTCAAGCATCTCATGAGCAGGAACATAAGCGACCTCCTCAATGCTTGAGAAGCCTTCACGGATGAGGATCTCACCCACCTCTTCATCAACACCAAGTTGCTCCATAAAGAGATCAAGGAGGCGGCTAAACTCCTCTTGGCTCCGCTCATTCGCCTCTTCATCACCAAGTACATTGAGCTCCCAACCAGTTAAGTTGGAGGCGAGGCGCACGTTTTGGCCTCCTCGACCAATTGCTTGAGAGAGCTTATCTTGGTTAACGGCGATATCCATCATGTGACGATCTTCATCAACGATAACAGAGACCACCTCTGCAGGAGACATCGCATTAATCACATATTGAACAGGATTTGGATCCCAAAGCACAATATCGATGCGCTCCCCTTGAAGTTCACGGGTAATGTTCTGCACACGTGAGCCACGCATTCCTACACACGCACCGATCGGATCGATCCGCTTATCGAGTGCTTTTACAGCGATCTTCGCACGGCTACCAGGATCACGGCTTGCACCGATAAATTCAATTGAGCCTTGATTAAACTCAGGCACTTCAAGCATAAAGAGCGCTTTGAGTAGCTCTGGAGCGGTTCGTGAAAGGATGATTTGTGGACCGCGAGGATTCTCCATATCGATCTCAGTTAAGATCGCTCTAATGGGATCATTGATACTAAAGCGCTCACGAGGAATGATATTTTCTGGGGGGAGAATCGCTTCAGCGTTATCCCCAAGATCGACGATAATCATCCCTTTATGGATCCGTTTGACACTTCCACGAATCAGCTCGCCAATACGATCGAGATACTTCTCCGCCTTTGTGGCACGCTCAAGTTCACGTGTCTTTTGGAAGATGATTTGACGCGCCATCTGTGCACCGATTCGGTGGAAGGGGAGATTCTCAATCTCCTCTTCAATATAAGCGCCCGCTTCAATCTCAGGGTCATCGATCTGTGCCGCAGAGAGGCTAATTTGGCGTGTGGGCTCCTGCTCCTCTTGCGGTAGATCATCAGGAATCACCTGCCAGCGGCGGAATGTACGGTAGTTACCAGTCGACTGATCGATCTCAACACGTAAATCGACCTCGATATTAAAGGTGCGTTTTGCTGCCGCTGCTAATGCGAGTTCAAGTACTTCAAAGACTTGTGATTTTGAGATCCCTTTTTCGTTAGAAACGGTCTCTGCAACGAGTAAAATTTCTTTATTATTCATGTTTCAATGTCTCAATGGGTCAATTTACAGATCGATGATCAGACGGGCACGGTTAATATTGCTGATGGGGAGTGTAACACTCTCCTCTTCCCCTTCAATTTTTAGCGTGAGATGCTCATTATCCGCCTCTGTCACGATCGCTTTAAACTTACGGCGATTATTGATCGCTGATCTGAGTTGGAATGAGATCGGCTGATTGAGGTAATCGGCAAATTGCGCAGGATAGAAGAAGTAGCGATCGAGCCCTGGCGATGAGATCTCAAGTGTATAGGGGACAGTGATCGGATCATGAACATCTAAAAGCCCCGCTACTTGGTGGCTCACAAGTTCACAATCGTCAATGCTGATCCCCTCTTTATGATCGATATAGATGCGTAAAATAGCATTTTTACTATTGTGGTGATATTCAATCCCCCACAAAATATAGCCCATCGCTTCAATGGTTGGCCCAAGAAGGTCCGTTAGGTCATATGGATCTTTTTGCATAATTTGTCTCAATATATCCTGTTTAATTCGATTGACTGGATAAAAAATTTAGTTACAAAAAAATGGATAAAACAAAAAGCCCGTCTTGAAAAAACGGGCTTCTGTTATTATCACGTTGTTTGGTTGCGGGGGCCGGATTTGAACCAACGACCTTCGGGTTATGAGCCCGACGAGCTACCAGACTGCTCCACCCCGCGATTGACTTTAGATGGTTAATTATAACGATCTTTCTCTACTTTGCAACTCTTTTATAAAAAAGAGTGATATCTACTCCCGATTTCGTGCAATCTCCTCCCTTAAATATTTAAAGAGATAGGGGTAGACGGTGCTCTGTTTATGCCGAATGTAGAAGGAGTTTAATTGGTTTAAAAAGCGCACATCAATCGGAGCGTTACTAATGATTTTTCGCATACGGGCAAAGTTGCTATAGGGGGGCTTTGCATTACTGCTTAACCCTGCAAAATAGAGCTGCTCTTCACCATTGTAGAAGATACCTAACGCACCATCGAGGAGTGGATTTTTTTGGGAGCGGAAGGAGGCTTTTAGTCGCACCCCCTTCTCTTTATGGATCCAATCGAGAAACGCTCTGCTCTCCCCTCTATAGGGGAAGTTTGAGCCGTATGTACCATTAAAGAGGCTCTCGCTGCTGATGATTGGGTTAGCCGTCTGCTCCAAAATATTGTTGAGAATGTGTGAAAAGGGGGTATCGATCGGGAGCAATTCACCACTATTGAGATAATCCAAATACTCTTCAATCCAGACTCTTAAGATGCCCCGCGCTTGCCCTCTTCGGCACTCATCCATTATTGTGCCAATTTTCTCATATTCAGGAAGGGCGGAGAGATTGCTCTCTTCAATAATAAAGTATTGACCACTCTCTCGATCAATGACTAGGTGATTCTGCCTCTTCTCTAACAGAATAGAGGCGTAGAGCGGATCTTCTAAGAAGAGGAGAGGGTCAAGCATCTGGTAGGTAAATTCCCCCTCTTTTACGATGAGGCGGTGGTAGTTGATTATCTCACTCTCCTCCTCTCTTCTCTCTTCACGCCAGATATAGTGCCACTCCCCTTTAGGTGCTAAGGAAGGGAGAAGAAGTCTTCGCTCCTTGAGCTCTAGCTTAATGAAGAGCTCTTTAATCACCGCTTCGTAGAGCGCTTTTTTAATACTCCCCTGCCGATTGAGGAGAGATTCTGCCGTGACTGATTGGGTGATTAGCCCCTTTTGATGGAGTGAGGGGTAAGGGTCTACCGTGTCCCCATTTCTGTAATACTCTTTATTGTGGTGAAGTGCGAGATTAATCATCCCCTCTCTTGGAGCATCACTCTGCTCGATGGTGTAGTAATCCTCCTTTAACGTTTTTAAGAGAATAGCTCCCCTCTTATCCTCGGTTAAATCGATAAAGTTGATCGGCTCACGCTTCATAATCTCCTCGATGCTTTTATATTGTTCATTAATGCAGCGATCGGTAAAGCGTTGATGATGAGTAGGTGTTAGGCGATCAAAAGTTAGGGTGAGATATTTTGAGAGATACTCCTCTACACTCTTCATAAAGTGGCAGAGCGTTCCGATTTTACTCGCTTCAAAGGCAGCGTAATCGGTAGGATCGAGTGTTAAAACATCACTCGTCATCCGCTCAAAGTTCGATTTCACATTGATAAATCGCCCTTTCGCCACTCTTTTCACCTTTTGGGATAACTCATTAAATTCAAATTGGGGAAGGAAGCGATATTTTTTGAGAAGCGCCCCATCAACCATATGGTGATGAATTGAGGTGAAGGTAGTTCCAACAATATTGATGAGCAGATCATTTGGAGCGAGGGTGGAGCGATCGAGTGCCACTCTAAACATCCTTAAAACGGTATGCTCTGCACTCCCACTCCCTAGTACCTCAACTTTTGAGAGGTAGTGAAGCCCCATCTTATTGCAGGATTGGTCTTTGTAGTGTGTAAGAATTGGAAGCGCTCCAATTAGAAGGCGCGCTAAGTAGAGCTCCTCGATTCCCCGCTTAATATCCACCTGTGAGATCGCAAAGTGATCATCTTCAAGAAGGAGTTTTTCCCCCTTTTTTAGGAGAATGTAGTAGCTCTTGCTCCCTTCACCTTGCGCTAAAGAGAGGAGATTAGCGGCCTGATAGATCTGATTAATCTTTTGACCAAACTGCTCTCTTTCGATCCCTTGAATCTTTATGGAGTAGATCTGGAAGTCGTGAGCGATCGCATTGCGATCAAAGGTGAAGAGTGCTCTGTTATAAGGAATGGTTTGCATCAATTTTTTCTCCCTGAATCTCTAACCAGCGGTAGAGGCTCTCTATATTGTTATGATTAAATTTCCCCGCTTCATCGAGTAGTGAGGGGATTTCGATAATAGTGGAGGCGCGCTCCTCCTTTACCGCTCTAAAGGTGTGGTCGAAGTAGGTGATTTCCTGTTGATTGGAAGTGGGCTCAAGAATATTGCAGATAATGAGGGGCGTATTGGGAAAGAGAGCTAATTTCTCCAAGATTTTCTCCATCTCACGCTCTTTTTCAGAATCTCCAAGCAGATGCCAGCGCTCTAAAGTCCAATATTTAAAATCGATGAGGTAACGTTTTCCATCTTTCACTAAATAGTT
>JASLFR010000129.1 GCA_030150565.1 Cardiobacteriales bacterium
ACACTCAACTTTAAACTCACGCTTTAAACGATCCACAATGATCTCTAGGTGAAGCTCACCCATACCACCGATAATGGTTTGACCTGACTCTTCATCTGTAGATACGCGGAATGAGGGGTCTTCTTGCGCTAAGCGACCGAGCGCCATACCCATTTTCTCCTGGTCACTCTTCGTTTTTGGCTCAATCGCAACGAAGATTACAGGCTCTGGGAACTCCATACGCTCTAGCGTAATCACATTATCCTGATCACAGAGCGTATCTCCTGTTGTTACATCTTTTAGACCAACAAGCGCTGCGATATCACCCGCACGAATCTCGCTAATCTCATTACGTGAGTTTGAGTGCATCTGAAGAAGACGACCAATACGCTCACGGCGACCTTTAACAGGGTTATAAACTGAATCACCAGACTTAACAACACCTGAATAAACACGAACGAAGATGAGATTTCCAACATAGGGGTCGTTCGCAACTTTAAACGCTAACGCCGAGAAGGGCTCATCATCTGAAGATGTACGAACACCACGCTCACCATCAGGCATCTCACCTGTAATCGCTTTAACTTCAACAGGCGAAGGGAGATAGTAGATCACATCATCAAGAAGCGCCTGAACACCTTTGTTACGGAACGCACTACCACATGTTACGAGAATCACTTCTGATGCAAGAGTACGTGCACGAAGACCTGCGCGGATATCTTCTTCAGATAGCTCACCTGACTCAAGATACTTATCCATGAGCTCTTCATTCGCTTCAGCTGCAGCTTCAACCATCTGAGAACGGAAGCTTTCAGCTTCATCCATCATATCAGCTGGAATCTCACGCTCTTCATACTTCATTCCGAGCGACTCATCGTCCCAGTAAACAGCCTTCATCGTTACAAGGTCGATAATTCCTTCGAAGTCATCCTCAGCACCAATTGGCAACTGAATAGGAATTGCGTTTGCACGTAAACGCTCTTTCATCTGCTCAACAACACGCAAGAAGTTAGCACCTGTACGGTCCATCTTGTTGATGAACGCTAAACGGGGAACTTCATACTTATTCGCTTGACGCCAAACAGTTTCTGACTGAGGCTGAACTCCACCTACAGAACAGTAAACCATTACCGCACCGTCAAGAACACGCATTGAACGCTCAACTTCAATTGTAAAGTCAACGTGACCAGGTGTATCAATAAGATTGATACGATGCTCGTCAAACTGATCTTTCATCCCTTTCCACGAACAAGTTGTAGCAGCTGAAGTGATCGTAATACCGCGATCCTTCTCCTGCTCCATCCAGTCCATCGTTGACGCCCCATCGTGAGTCTCCCCTAAACGATGGCTCATCCCCGTATAATAAAGAATACGCTCAGAGGTCGTGGTCTTACCAGCGTCAATGTGCGCACTAATTCCAATATTTCGATATCGTTCGATAGGCATTGTACGAGCCATAAATCTTCCCTTCTTACTCTAATAACACAAATTAAATTAATCTTTTTCTTACAAGCAATAAAAGCGGTACCCCACAGAGAGGCACCGCATCACTATATTCTCAATATAGAGCAGCTCACTCACTACGCAGGATTACCAGCGAAAATGTGAGAACGCCTTATTCGCTTCAGCCATACGGTGCATATCTTCACGCTTTCTAACAGCGGCACCACGGTTTTCTGCTGCATCTAAAATCTCAGCACTCATACGGCGCATCATCGATTTTTCAGAACGCTTTCTAGCTGCATCGATCATCCAGCGCATTGCTAACGCATCACGACGGCTCGCTCTAACCTCTACAGGAACTTGATAGGTTGCACCACCAACACGACGCGACTTAACTTCAACTTTAGGACGAACATTCTCTAATGCAAGCTCTAACACTTCCATAGGATCTTCGTGACCTTTCGCTTTAACTTCTTCTAAAGCACCAAACATAATGCGCTCAGCAATCGATTTCTTACCAGAAACCATCACCATATTAATAAACTTCGCTAACATTGTGCTTCCATAAATAGGATCAGGCAGAATGTTATGCTTCGGGACTTCTCTTCTTCTTGACATGAGATACTCTCAACAAATACTAAATCCAAAAAAACTAATCAACAACAAATAGCGCAATGCTTATTTGGGCTTCTTAGCACCATACTTAGAACGACCTTGGCGACGCTTATCAACACCCTGAGCATCGAGCGCTCCACGAACTACGTGATAGCGAACACCTGGTAAGTCTTTAACACGACCACCACGCACTAATACAACACTGTGCTCTTGTAAGTTATGACCTTCACCACCAATATAGCTAGAAACTTCATAACCATTCGTTAAACGAACACGACACACTTTACGCATCGCTGAGTTTGGCTTCTTAGGTGTTGCGGTATAAACACGCGTACAAACGCCACGGCGTTGCGGCGCGCCTTCCAATGCAGGAACGTCAGACTTTTCAGTTTTAGTTCTACGCGGACGGCGAATCAGCTGATTTACTGTTACCATTAATTAAAATCCTTACAAATTAATATATTATATAAATTCGGTTACTGGGTAATTCCCAAAGACAAGCTACTCTATAGTTTGTCACTTTTTTTGTCAAGCATTTGCAACGCAGTGTTATCGGTATTTTGCACCTATTAGACTACTCAAAATATTGCAAATTATATAACGCTCTATGCTGACATCCTATCTGCCATCTCCCTGCTACAATCACTGGTCGCATATGTGCCGAGCAGGTCGCAAGGGGAATTATAGCACCATCTTTCGATTCTAAAAAAGAATATCCTCGCTCTTTTCCAAAATAAGCTCCCCCCTCCCGATCAAAAAGCCACAACTGTTTCGTCTCATCTTTTTGAGTAATCAGATAGAGATATGCATCCTCTCGCCCATACTCAACAAGCTCATACCCTTCAAGAAGAACTGACCAATTCTCTCTCTCCCTCTCTAAAGCCGTCAACTGCACTACAAAAGCTGCTCCACTCTCTTCAATGAGCAGCTCTCTTGGAGTAAAATCATAACGGTGCCGCAGATAAACAACATCCACCCCTGCTCGATATAATTTCACCCCCTCTTCCAACTCCTCTAGAGCAAAAATGACTAGTTCATTATCGTTACGATAACTAACAATATGAGTTCCTTCCCCTACCGCATCAAACTCCCCAATACGCTCGAGCCGAAGATGCTCATAATCGAGCCCTGAAAAGAGCCATAAAACACTCTCTTCATCGATCACTAAAAGACGATTCCCCTCTAAAAGAGAAGCATGCTTTGCCTTTACAAACTTCCCCTCTCTTTTTAAGGCGTACCTAACCTTCTGCCCATCCCGATTCTGAATAAAAACATATCCGCCTTCATCGATTGAGTGAAAATCCCATCGCTGATCGATACATCGATCACCAAAATCATGCGCCTCCCCTTGCTGAAAATCGACCTTTACAAAATAATCATATTTATGGCGCCACAACTGTCTGCGGTGAGGACATGCCTCACTCTCAACTAAAAGATACTCACTCTTTTTTTTATACATTTCATGCATAATTTTTTCGTATGAGCTGTGTGCACCTAGACACCAATTCTGATCAAGCAGCAGAGTGGGAAGTTCTATCTCCTCTCCAGAGTAGATTTTCTCAGCAAGCTCAAGAAGTCCGCTACGCAATTGATAACTGCGATTAATATCTTTCTGATAACTCTCTGAATCTCCAAAAAGATGATAAATCCGATAGCCCACAAAAGAGGCGAGCAGCACTAAAATAGCTAAAAATATCAGCGTTGTGGCTAACGCAAAGCCC
>JASLFR010000121.1 GCA_030150565.1 Cardiobacteriales bacterium
AAAGATATTCCCCGTTAACATCACATCAAACTGTTTAGGCGCGCGCACAAGCTGCATAGCGGCGTTATCCACTAAAAGATGGGAGAGCTCCACATCGGGGTACTCTTTAGAGACTTCAGTCACCACATCTCGCCAGAGCTGTGTTGCTTCTAAAACATTCATCTTATCGATCGAGCAGACCCGCTTATTCCGTTTTTGAGCTGCCTGAAAAGCCACATGAGCAATACGGCGAATCTCCGATTCTGAATAGATCATCGTATTAAACCCGACCCGCTCCCCATCTCGCTCTTCAATTCCTCGAGGCTGACCAAAATAGATATCCCCCGTCAATTCACGCACGATTAGAATATCGAGCCCTTCAACAAGCTCATCCTTAAGACTCGATGCATGAGCAAGCTCTTTAAAGACTTGCGCTGGGCGAAGGTTAGCAAAGAGATTGAGATTTTTACGAATGGCCAATAACCCCTGCTCTGGACGAATATTTCGGGGAAGATCATCATATTTAGGTCCACCTACAGAGCCTAATAAGAGTGCATCCGCCGCTAATGCTTTCTGAAGGGTCTCAGCAGGGAGTGGCTCACCTGTCTCATCAATCGCAACGCCACCAATCAGACCATGCTCAATCGTAAGATCGAGATTGTGCTTTTCAGCCATCAAATTGAGGACTCGCTCCGCCTCTCCCACAATCTCAGGACCAATACCATCACCCGGAAGCACCAAAATATTCATTCAATCAATCCTTTGCTTAAATGATTTAAGCATCAATTTTATTTTTACTATTTAAAAAGAGAAAAAATGAGATAAAGAGCACCACCGAGCAGAGCAAAAGCCCAATGAAGACGCTCTCATAAGAGTTTGTTATATCATAAATAGAGCCAAAGAGGGTCGGGATTATCGCAGAGATGATATATCCCCCAAAGAGCATCATCGCTGTCCAACTCGCAACCCCATTCCCACTATCCACCTCATAAAAGGGGAGCGTTAAAGTGATCGTGAAGAGTCCTGCGCTCACAAACATCCCTAAAAAGAAGATCGTGATATAGGTAACGACTAGATTCCCCTTCACTAATAGGAGCAGAGCGAAAAGAATCATCACAAAGATTGAGACTGAGTAGATCGTAAATTTGCGAGGAAAATTCTTCAACATATAGGGGACGATAATACTTCCCAGCAATCCATTAAAGATCACAATATTGAGAAGAAGATTGGCGTGAAAATCGGAAATACCACTCTCTTTAAGATAGGGGAGAAGCCATGCAACCACCGTATAAAAGAGACCTGATTGTATGCCGAAACAGAGAATTAAGAGCCACGCTTTCGGCTTATTCCAAGGAAGACGCACCTTCTGCTCTTGAATCACTGCTGTTGATTCTGATTTAGTGAAGAGAAAATAGTAAGCCCAATACCCACTAATTAATAGAATGGGAATGGTCCAAAACTCAAGAGAGAACGCCCAGCTCCACCCAAAATATTCACTAAATATCCACGCACTCAACGCCCCTATCGAGCCACTTACACTAATGCCTAGCGAGTAGAGCATCATCCCTTTATGGCTCTCTTTTCCAAAATATCGCTTCACAAACCCCGAAGCTAAGGGTCCTGCAATCGCTATTCCCGCCCCCATCACAAAAGAGGAGATAATGAGCAGAGAGACCGAGTGGTAATGCGTTCTAAAAAAGGTGGAGAGCGCAATCGCAAAGAGGCTCAAGGTGAGGGTTCGCTCAAGCCCGATACGATCACTAAGCGGTTTTGCTAAGAGTGCAAAGAATCCCATGCAGATCACAGGTATTGAGATGAGCAGACTCACAACGGTCGCACTTAAAGCGAGATCTTTCTGAATGCTCTCCATCAATGGGCCTAAAGAGGTCAGTGTCACCCGTAATGTTGCTGCCGCAAGAAAGATGAGCCAAAAAAGATGTATTCCAATCCCCTTAACTGGCTGTGCCCCTCTTGCTCCTTCTCTTCTTGCCCCGCTCTTCATTCTCTACTACTCCTCTCTAATTTCGTCCTGTATGTCCAAAGCCACCCTCACCCCGCTCGCTCGCTTCAAACTGATCGACTGCTTCAAATGTCGCCTGCATTACAGGAACGATGATCATCTGCGCCATCCGTTCACCCACTTTGAGTGTGAAGGGTTCGCTTCCTCGATTCCAGATTGAGACCATCAATTCCCCCTGATAATCGGCATCAATCAACCCCACAAGATTTCCGAGTACAATCCCATGCTTCACCCCTAACCCTGAACGGGGAAGAATCATCGCTGCATATCGAGGATCTTTAAGGTAGATGGAGAGCCCCGTCTTCACGAGATGGCTCTCATTTGGCTTAATGAGAAGATCCTCATCAATCATCGCTCTAAGATCTAATCCTGCCGACCCTTCTGTTGCGTAAGTTGGAAGAGGGAACTCCTCCCCTAACCGTCGATCTAAAATTCGATACTGAACATTCAACATCTCAATTAGACCTCTTCTCTACGCGCAATTAGACGATCATCAAAGTAACGATCACGAACCTTTTCATAAAGCTCATAAGCAAAGAGCGCCTCAACGGGTGTCGGTTCAATCCCAAAATCGGGAAGCGCATTCTTTGTAGTAGTACTTGGCGATTTTGCTGCTAAAAATTGATTTCGTGTTAAAGGTGACCCTGGTAACCAACCAAAAAGACGGGTCATTAGACTCGTTAATCCATCAGGAAAAGGTTTGATTAAACGGGTATCCCCCTTAATCTCCATTGCCATTAAATTGACCAATTCACGCATGGTGTAGCTCTTAGGCCCAGCGACTTCATAGAGCATCTCATCGCTCTTGGGTGCTTCAATAAGACGAATAATAAACTCTACAAGATCATCAATCACAATCGGTTGCAGTTGAGTATTCGCTAAAGGGAGCGGAACAATCGGGAGATAGTTGATCATGCGCGCCATGAAGTAGCTAAAATTATCCCCACTTCCCAAAACGATAGAAGAGCGCACAATATTAAGATCAACAGAGGAGTTTTTCCCCTTCTCTAAGAGCGCTTTCTCCGCTTTATAGCGAGTTTTATGATATTTACTCGGTGCATCTTCCGTAACTCCCAATGCACTCATCTGAATCATCTTCTCAATACCGAGCGCTTCAGAGAGCTCCAATAATGTTTGTGGCAGTTGCAGATGTGCCCGCTCAAGACGGCTATTTTTACTATCGAATGTCCCTACGAGGTTGATAACCGCACTGCTCCCTTTGAGCTCTCTTTTGAGCATTTCACGATCATCGTAACGATTACAATTCTCAACATATGAGACAAAATCGAGGCACTCTGCGCTATTTTGCACATTACGACTGCGTGAAAAGATACGCACCTCATACCCTCTGCGCGCTAAAACAGCCGTTAACTTAGTGCCGATATATCCGGTGCCCCCAATAATGGAAATTCTCTTCATCACTTGCAACTCCTCTTCTGCTATTAGCGCTCAAGAATAGGCGCTCTCATATTGAATATTTATAAGCGCCCTATTCTATCGTAATTTACCCACTTCGGGTAGTACGATTCCCAACGCTTCATGGGCGATATCATTTGCTTATCACCTATGAAAAACCTAACATAAGCGCCACTTAAATCATCATTCAAGGAGTGAAATCATGCGTAAATATTTTGGAACAGATGGCGTGAGAGGAAAAGTTGGAGTCCACCCTATGACTCCCGATTTTGTCATGCGCTTAGGCTACGCAGCGGGCAAAATCTTAGCGCGCAACGGTGGAAAAGTATTGATTGGTAAAGATACCCGCATCTCAGGCTATATGTTTGAATCGGCACTTGAAGCTGGATTTACCTACGCAGGTGCTGAAGTTGCGCTCATCGGCCCTATGCCCACTCCTGGAATTGCGTATCTTACCCAAACGCTCGATATGGTAGCGGGGTGTGTTGTCTCCGCTTCACATAACCCTTTTTACGATAATGGAATCAAATTTTTTGATGAGAATGGTCGCAAGCTCCCCGATGAGGTAGAGCTTGAGATTGAGCGCTACCTTGATGCACCCTTTATCTCTGCTGCTCCCTACGAGCTTGGACGGGTGCGCCGCATTAACGATGCAGCGGGGCGCTATATCGAATTTTGTAAAAGTTCAGCGCGTGATCTCTCACTCAAAGGGGTAAAAGTTGTTCTCGATTGTGCTAATGGCGCTACCTACCACATCGCCCCCCACGTCTTCCGTGAGCTTGGTGCTGAGGTGATCGTTATTGGGAATGAACCCGATGGCTTCAACATCAATCGTGATGTTGGCTCTACCGCTCCTAAAAAGCTGATTGAGACGGTCCTTAAAGAGCGAGCTAATTGTGGGATCGCCTTTGATGGGGATGGGGATCGCCTGCTGATCGTCGATGAGCTTGGCAACCCCTTTGATGGGGATGATATTCTCTACATTCTCGCTAAATATCGTGAAGAGAAACGAATTGTTGGAACGGTGATGAGCAATCTCGGTTTTGAAGCCTCCTTAGCCGAGAGTGGCATCAGCCTCATCCGCTCAAATGTTGGGGATCGATATGTCTTAGAAGAGCTCAACAAGAATAATCTTCTTCTTGGAGGGGAGAATTCTGGCCATATCATCTGTCTCGATAAGCATGGTACGGGGGATGGAATTATTGCAGCTCTACAAGCGTTACGCGCTGTCATTCATCACGATACGACCTTTAGTAAAGCGGTAAGCGATCTTAAGAAGACAAAACAGGTGATGATTAATGTGGGGATCTCTAAAGGGGATGATTGGAAGAGTAGCGCTCTCTCAGATGAGATCGCCTCTGTTGAGCAGATCTTAAAACATGAGGGGCGTGTCTTAATTCGTCCATCTGGAACAGAGCCTGTTGTACGTGTCATGGTTGAGGGGCATGATATTGCGCAATGTGAGCAGCTAGCGCAACGTTTAGCGACAGTGATTGAATCAGGTAGCTAACCGATCCATCTTCCCAATCGAAAACGCCCTCAAAGGCTTAACAATATTTTGAAAAATTGCCTACTGAGCGCTGCCGCACAGCTCCATAGGCCGCTTTCCTGGCTTTGCTTCCAGATGTATGCTATTCTGCTCCTGCAGCTAATGGATCACCGCAAACAGGTTACTCGCCTG
>JASLFR010000102.1 GCA_030150565.1 Cardiobacteriales bacterium
CACCTCAGGCATCCGTATTGGAACGCCTGCCATCACCACCCGCGGGTTTAAAGAGGCAGAGTGTGATCTTCTTGCAAACTGGATCTGTGATGTTTTAGATAATATCGATGATGAATCAGTGATTGAACGCGTTGCAAGCAACGTAAAAGGCTTATGTGCTAAGTTCCCTGTTTACGCAAAATAGTTAAATAGATGCCCCATCTAAAAGAAGAGCCGATCTTTTGATCGGCTCTTTTTCGTCTACTTAAAGTTGAGTGAGAGTATTACTCTCCCCGCTCTCCCCACACTTTAGGGAGAATAAAGCCATCATAGAGCGGCTCAGAGCGGATATACGCTTCAAATTCAGGAGATTCATACGCCTCTTTAACCGCTTTAGCCCACGGCTTATCTGCATCCTCTCCACGAATTACCATCACAACCACATGCTCCTCTGGAGTCTCTTCGATCACCAATCCATCGCTCATCTTCAAGCCTGCGTTCGCAACATAGTTACCATTAATGACCGCAAAATCGACATCCTCCAAAATGCGCAATCCTTGAGCGGCGTCCACCTCAACCACCTTGATTCCGATCTCTGTTGGAATGAGATCTGCCACACTAAAACGGGCGACATCGATCTCATCTTTCACCTTCATCCAACCGATCGACTCTAAAATACGCGCCGCTCGCTCCCCATTGATAGGATCGTTAGGAATCGCAACCGTCATGCCCGCTTTCACCTCCTCTAATGAGTGGTGACGTGTGGAGCGGAGTGATTGAGGAGCGCTTGCTGTATCCACAAGTTTAACCATATTCATCCCTAAATGGGGATTCATCTCACTCATATAAGCAACGCTCTGATGCCCTGCGATATCGATCTCCCCCTCTTTAAGAGCGGGATTAATCTGCATATTTTGGGTAAAAATCTGCGCTTTAACCTTATACCCCTTCTCCTCCAAGATAGGGCGAATCCCCTTCTCAAATTGATCCACATAAGTGGATGGACCAAATCCGAAGATGATCTCCTCCCGCTCCTCTTTCCCACATGCTACAAAGAGCATAGAGAGTAAGGTGACCACCACCCATTTTTGATACTTTTTCATCACAACTCCTCCTCTTTTAAGAGCGCATTTTGCGCCAGTTTAATAATCACCATATCTTCCATTGGCGGATTATGAAGCCCCGCCCGAACATCTCTGTAATATCGCTGAAGGGGATTACTCGCAGAGAGTGAGCGAGCCCCAACAAGCCGCATCGCCAAATCTACCACTTCAAGCGCTCGCTCAATTAGACTCACCTTGACCGCAGAGAGTTGATCCCCCAGCTCCATCCGCTCATCATCAGAGGCGTTATCCCACTCTCGAGCAACCCCGTAGAGAAAATAGTCAGCCTCCATCAATTTAAGGCGCATCTTGCCAATTTTTTCCTGAACCGCTGGGAACTGTGCAATCGTTCCTGAAGCGAGACTATTGGGCGCATAATGGTTAGCAAAATTGAGCGCATACTCATACGCTGCAGTTGCAATACCGAGATAAACGGCAGGAATATGTAAAAGCCAACCAGCTGGGGTTCGCTTGCGCCGATCCTCCCTCTTAATAAGCGCAGAATCGGGAAGCCAAACATCCTCAAGCAGAAGATCATGACTCCCTGTTGCGCTCATCGCCACAGAATCCCACGTCTCAATCATGGAGACCCCCTCATAATGGCGACGCAGAAGAAAGTCCCCCACTTCAGGTAGTACCTCATCGGGGGAATCGATCGCTGCGCTGACCGAGATGTAATCGAGCATTGGAAGAAGCGTTGTAAATGTTTTACGCCCACTAATCCGCCACCCCCTCTCTCCCGCCTCATTAAAGGCTCGAGTCGCTGTTGTTGCAGGTCTACCACCACGTGTGGGGCTCCCTGTTCCCGCTTCAGATCCTGCATGATTGGTGAGCGCCCCTCTTTGATGAATATCCTTCGCAAATTTCTCAAAGAGCGAAGAGGGCCAACGTCCATTCTCCCCAATATCTTTTGTAAGCCCCATATGCCAACCGATCGACAATGCTGTTGAGCCATCCATCTTGGCGATTAGAGCTTGAAACTTGAGCAGCTCTTCAAGCGAGATCCCCCCACCTCCCAACGCTTTGGGGAGGGTTAAAGCGGTGTAACCTATCTTCTGCAACGCTTCAATATTCTCATAAGGGAAGCGCCCCTCCTCATCATTCCTCTTTGCAAATTTTTTAAATTGTTGTGCAACGACTCTTAACGCCTCATATCGCTCCTCAAATGTTGTGAGCGTTAAGAGATTAATCGATTCAATCCCCTCTAAAGTGGGGTGCGCTTTCGGTTCTTGCGCCATAGAAAACTCCTTTTTTAAAGATGAGTTGAGTGATTCCATCCAAAAAGGGATAGAAAAAAGTGAATAGTGTGAATAGAAAAAGGTGAATCTAGCGATTCACCTATCAGAGAGAATTAACGCAGACGGCGTGCCACCATATTTCCGATCATCTGGATCGATTGCACAATAATCACAAGAATGATCACTGTATAGAGCATCGCAACACTATCGAAACGGTTATAGCCATGAGTGATGGCAAGATTACCAATTCCTCCCCCACCTACATACCCCGCCATTGCAGTAGCATCGATAAGGCCGATCGTTCCTGTGGTGAGTGCAAGCACTAACGAAGCGCGCGCTTCTGGAAGGACAAAGCGGGTAATTGTCTGCCAAGTGGTTGCCCCCATCGCATCTGCCGCTTCTAAAATTCCATCATCCACCTCTAAGAGTGCCGCCTCAATAAGACGCGCCAAATAGGGAGCAACAAAGACCGTTAATGGCACAATAGCGGCATTAGTACCGATTGCCGTCCCCACGACAAAGCGAGTAAAGGGGATGATCGACACCAAAAGGATAATAAATGGGAGTGAACGCCCCACATTCACAATTCCATTAAGCAGATTGTAGATGAGTGCATTCGGCTTCAATCCATTAGAGCGGGTTAAATAGAGCGTTATTGCAATCCCTGTAGCTAGAATCAACCCAATCCCTAGCGCGATCCCCACCATCTGGAAGGTCTCTAAGGTCGCAATGAAGAATTGCTCTGCAGTGACTGATGTTTGAAAGGTCTCAGCGCCCCACGCTTTAAGACTCGCTAAGCTATTAATCTCTGAAAAATTCATGGTTATACCCCTCTCGCCTCTGAAATGATCTCTTTTGTTCGCTCTTGACGGATGCGCACACCCCGCTCAGAGAGGAAAGTGATCGCATCTTCTAGCGCATCAGCCTCCCCCTTCATCTCAACAAACATCGAGCCCAAAATAGAGCCATCGATCTCTGTCATATTTGCGAAAAGGATATTAATCACCACACGCCCCTGCAGCATCAATTCATTAACAACAGGCTCTTTAGCTGAACGCCCTAAAAATTCGAAGCGGTAGAGATTATCGAGTACATCTTCATTTAGATTGGCTAAAACACGAGGAGGAATCTCATCCCCAATAATAGTATTGACGAAACTGCGAGTTGTAGGGTGAGTTGGATTACCGAAGATCTCAAGCGTTGTACCGCTCTCTATCACACGCCCCTGCTCCATCACGGCGACTCTATTGCAGAGCTGCTCAACCACCTCCATCTGATGCGTCACCATAACGATAGTGATCCCCTGCTCCCGATTAATGCGGCGCAATAATTCTAAAATAGAGCGGGTGGTTTGAGGATCGAGGGCGGAAGTCGCCTCATCACAGAGTAAAATAGTGGGATGATTTGCTAGCGCACGTGCAATACCGATTCTCTGCTTCTGCCCCCCTGAGAGCTGTCGAGGATAGCTTTCACGCTTATCGGGTAGTTCAACAAATGCTAGGAGTTCATCAACACGTGCTCTAATCTCACGTTTACTATATCGCCCTGAGAGCTCAAGAGGGAGCGCAATATTTTGGGCGACTGTTTTTGTCTCAAGCAGATTAAAGTGTTGAAAGATCATTCCGATCTCTCTTTTCGCTGCTCTTAATTGGGATGAATTGTATTGGGAAAGTTTGTGACCATTGACGATCACCTCCCCAGAAGTGGGGCTCTCGATATCGTTGATAAGGCGGATGAGGGTACTTTTCCCTGCGCCGCTATAACCGATAATTCCGAAGATGTCGCCTGAATTGATCGTAAGATCGACGCCTTTCAGGGCTTCAAATGCTACCCCATTGCGGTGGTAGGTTTTACTAATATTCTCAAATTGGATCACGCTGTAAACTCCGTCTCTTTAGATGCTCATAACTAAAATTGTGATAATCGAATAGGCGACAACACACCATCATTTCAGGGCAACAATGATACATAGAAAGCATGCTCTTCATCATAATAAAAACTCCTAATTAGTAAGCTCGATGCAGCGGTACAATTTTGCATCTAAAAAAGTATTATTTTCATAAAAAGAGGGGAATCCTCTTTAAGAGTGACTGATTTATAAAATCACACTTTTATGGGGAGCGCAACTCATTTCAAAAAAGTCGAAACACCCCATTCTTACGCCTTATTTGATCTTTTTATAGATAATAAAAAGGTAGAAGATTGTAACGCTCACTCTAAGGGGAGAGAGCGCTTTTTCATAAAAATGGGGGCGATAAAAAAAAGAGCGATGAGTCTCCCCACCACTCTTCTCTCTTTAAGAGTAAAAATGATTATTTACGAAAAGCGCTCAAGACAGCTGGCATCTGATTGAGGCGATCTAAAAGACGGCTCAACTGATCGACATGCTGAATCTCCAGAGTAAAATCGAGAGAGGTAGTATCATCCTCCTCACTCTTCATACGCATATCGATAATCTTCAGCTGCTCTGAGGAGACGAGCAGGCTAATCTCTTGTAGAAGATCGACGTTTGGATACGCTTTCACATGGATATCGGCAAGCGCCCACTGCTCCTCATCACTCCCCCAATCCACCTCAACATAACGCTCAGGATTTTGCTCCAACATATGTTGATAATTACTACAGGGAAGGCGATGAATGCTCACACCACGATTGACGGTGATAAATCCACCAATCAGATCGGGGGGAGCGGGTTTACAGCAGGTCGCCATGCTAATTAAAAGATCGCCCACACCCCGCACTTTCACCCCCTGCCCCATCTCTTTTGCTTGTGGACGAACCATCAATTCAGGATCGAAATTGGAGCGGGGACGCTCTCCTGGTAGACGAGCAATCACCTGACTCATATTGATATCTCCCGCCCCAACGTTGGCGTAGAGATCATTGAGGCTTGTGCAGTGCAATTTACTCGCTAATTTTTTAAGCTCCTCCTCACTTAAACGCACATTTAGACGACTCAACTCCCGCTCAACCATCTGCTTTCCCGCAAGCTGATTACTCTCAAGCTCCTGAGCTCTAAACCAGCTTCTAATTTTAGAGCGGGTACGATGCGATTTGGTATACCCAAGATGGGGAGAGATCCAATCACGGCTCGGTTGCGCAACTTTTCCCGTTAAAATCTCCACCTTATCCCGATTTTTAAGCTGATAAGTGATCGGGACAATCTTTCCATTCACCTTCGCCCCTCGAAAACGGTGCCCAAGCTCTGTATGAATTTTATAAGCAAAATCGAGCGGTGTTGATCCTGCTACAAGCTCCATCGCTTCGCCAGTAGGTGTAATAACATAGACATGATCGCTAAAGATGCTCTCTTCTGGCAACTCATCACGATCCTCCTCAAGCGCTGCTTTAAGATGCTCACGCAACCAATTTAAATCCGCCTGATCGATAGAAGTTCCGCTCCCCTCTTTATATTTCCAGTGGGCGGCTACCCCAAGCTCTGCATCTTGATGCATCTTCACTGTGCGGATCTGCACCTCTAGGGTGAGATTTTCAGGGGTGAGCACAACGGTATGGAGGGATTGATACCCATTCGGTTTTGGGTTAGCGATATAATCATCAAACTCCTTAGGGATGGGGGTGTAGAGCTCATGAATCAGCCCCAATGTGCGGTAACAGTCAGCGATCGTTGGAAGTAGAATTCGTACGGCCCGAATATCAAAAAGCTCTTCAAAAGTGAGGTTTTTCTGCCGCATCTTCTTCCAGATACTGTAGATATGCTTTACACGTCCACTCACCTGCCCGCTGATGCTCTCTAAGCGCAACGCTTTTTGAATATCATCGATCACTTTTTTAATATAGATCTCCCGATCTTCCCGCCGCCCATCGAGCTTTGAAGCGATCTCCCGATATGCAAGGGGCTCTAAAAAGCGCAAGCTGTAATCCTCAAGCTCCCACTTAATGCGGGAGAGCCCTAAACGATTCGCAATCGGTGCAAAAATGGTATTGGTATTTTTAGCGATTCGGCGCTGCTCCGCCTCCTGCCCATCTCGAGCATTACGCATCACTATCACCTGATAAGCGAGCATCACCACAATCGCCCGCACATCTTCTGCAAGCGCAAGGAACATTTTACGAAGCGTCTCCGCTGACGTTCCCGCCTCTTCATGCCCCGTCTTCAACTGATTGACGACACCTAAATTGGCGATAAATTTACGCAATCCTTGCGGCTGCTGCTCCTCCTCAAGCTCAGTAATAAAGAGAATAGCGGCCACTTGTGGGACAGTCTCTATCTCCATCTCATCGAGATAATAAGCAGTCTCTAATGCCATCTTAAAGAGAGGATGCTCTTTTTGTGCCATACAGAGCTCAAAATAGAGATCGGGCCAATGCCCCTCCTGCTCCTCTAGCCACTTTATCAGTCTGGATAGCGTTATGGTTTTCGACACTACAACCCTCCTTTTTTCGCGCAAAATAGATGAGATAGCGCTCTTTTATTCTTAGAAAGAATAAGCAATCAACCTTGCTATTGCAATGATTTTGCGAAGCTCCGCTCCAGAATGATTCACAATCGCTTCCCCAAAATGGAAGAGAGGAGTACGCTTAAGAGATAAGCCAATAGAATAAAGGGGGAAAAAAGATGAGTTTAGCACTCTTTCATATCGGTGATGCATCCCGCTGGGATCACGCTCTAGCAAATATTAATAATCTTGTAGAGGCGCTCTATAAAAAGCTGCCTGATCAATCTCACACAATCATTGCAATCGCTAACGGGGGAGCAATTAAAGGGTATTTAGAGAACGATATTGCTAAAGAAATCGCAAAAATATTAGAGCACTCTCCCACATCAATCGAGATCCATTTCTACGCTTGTGGTAACTCGATGCATGCGCAGAAGGTAGAAAGAGCGTGGCTCTGTGAGGGGGTTGAGGTAGTTCCTGCTGCTGTTTTGGCGCTTGTTGAGTATCAAGAGCAGGGGTTTGCCTACCTTAAGCCTTAAGGGATTCGATATCGATCACTCTAAACCCCGACTCGGTCCGTTCAAAACGGATATTCCACGAAAGGAGCCTCACCCCATAGAGGCGCCCTATCTCCTGATGAAAAGGGGGGGCTGGATTTTGAGCGATCACCTCCTCAATCAGAGTATGTAACGTTGGGGCTTCCTCCGCGACGGCTTCAATCTTCTCTCTCACCTTCTCTGTGAAATCGACCCTCACCCTTTCAGGGGGCGCTGGAGCGAATGAGCTTCTCGCCTCCACAATCGCATCAGAGAAGGGAATATAGGGTTTGATGCAGAGAATAGGAGTCCCCTCCACGAAATCGTGGCCTGATACCTCAATCTCCATCCTCTCTCGATCCACCCCTTCAATCTTTACCGCAGATAGCCCCATTCCATTAGGACGAAAAGAGCTACGGGTTGCAAAAACTCCCATCTTTCGATTCCCCCCCAATCGTTGAGGACGAACCATGGGCGCACCACTCCAACGGTTTTGATGGAAGAGAAATGTGATCCAGAGATGGCTAAATTGATCGATCCCTTCAATCATTTGAGGATCATTATATGGGGGGAGAAATTGAATCACTCCATGAGCGTGGGGCGCTAATCCTGCCTGTCTTGGGGTACCAAATTTCTCTAAAAAACAGCTTTTGAAAGAGGCGATCGGCTCCATCTCGATCCTCATTCTCCCGCCCCCTCTCGCTCTAGCAAGAGCGCTTCAAATGCCTCCTCATTCAAAATTGGAACTCCTAACTGCTCTGCTTGAGTTAACTTTGAACCCGCCTTCTCTCCCGCTAAGAGATAATCGGTATTTTTAGAGACTGAGCCTGAGACTTTTGCCCCTAACTGCTCTAAGCGCTCTTTCGCCTCTCTACGCCCCATACTGCTCAATGTGCCGGTAATCACCCATCGCTGATCCGCTAGAGGGAGCTCCTGCGGTCTACTCTCCTTCTGCGGATAGAGGGGGGTGATTCCCGCCGCCAGTAATCGCTCTAAAAGTTGCTGATGGTGGGGAAGCGCAAAAAATTGCACAATATGATTCGCCACAATAGGGCCAATATCTTCAAGTTGTTGTAACGCTTCAGCAGTCGCTTCAGAGAGCGCTTTAAGGGAGTCGAAATGCTCCGCTAACGTTTTAGCGGTACTCTCACCCACCTCACGAATTCCTAACGCATAGATGAAATCGGCAAATTTTGGTGTTTTACTCCCCTCAATATTGTGCAATAGCTTTGTTGCAAGCCGCTCCCCCATGCGGGGTAGTTTTAGGAGCTCCTCTTTCGTTAGATGGTAGAGATCCGCAATATCGTTAATCAATCCCTCTTTTAAAAAGATCTCTAACCAGCGCGCCCCCAATCCATCGATATTCATCGCTCTACGGGAGACAAAATGTTTTAAACGCTCAAGCTTCTGCGCATCACACGTTAATCCTCCCGTGCAGCGAGCGATCGCCTCCCCCTCTACACGAATGACAGGGGCAAAACAGATGGGGCACTCTTTAGGGAAGAGGATAGGAGTGCGCCCCTCTTTCGCCTCCTCAACCACACGTATCACTTTAGGAATGACATCTCCTGCACGGTGAATCATCACCTCATCACCAATCGCAACCCCAAGACGCTCAATCTCATCCCCATTGTGAAGCGTCGCATTTGAGACAACAACGCCCCCCACTTCAACTGGTTCCAATCGAGCAACAGGGGTGATCGCTCCCGTTCGTCCTACCTGAAAATCGACCCCTTTAAGTTGAGTGCGCGCCTCCATTGCTGGGAATTTAAACGCAATCGCAAAACGGGGGGTACGAGAGAGGAATCCTAAAGCGTTTTGCGCCTCTACCTCATCAATTTTATAGACGACTCCATCAATCTCAAAGGGGAGCTCATCCCGCTGGGCACTCATCGACTCATGATACTGTTGCATCGCATCGGCTGAATTGAGATTCTGATTTAAAGGGGAGATGGGAATCCCCCAACGCTCTACTGAAGCTAACCACTCTGAGTGGTATTTAATCTCAGACTTTGCCCCTTCAACAACTCCAACACCGTAGCAGTAGAAACTTAAATTTCGCTCGGCAACAATGGAACTATCAAGCTGACGCACGGTTCCTGCGGCGGCATTTCTTGGATTAGCGAAGGGCTGTTTACTATTTGCAAGCTGCTTCTCATTGAGTTTTTCAAAGACCGCTTTACGCATAAAGACTTCACCACGAATCTCTAAACGATCGGGATAATCCCCCTTTAATTGAAGTGGTAGCGAACGGATCGTTTTAATATTTTCAGTGATCTCTTCACCAACAACCCCATCACCACGAGTTGCTGCTTGGACTAAACGCCCCTCCTCATAGAGGATACTCACCGCTAGCCCATCAAGCTTTGGTTCGGCAAAGAGGGTGAAGTGATCGATCCCCTCCTCTTCTAAACGTTTAGAGACCCGCTCATAGAAGCGTCTCAATTCATCATCATTAAAGGCGTTATCTAAAGAGAGCATCGGCTGCTCATGCTCCACCTCACTAAAAGCGTCTAAAAGTGCACCACCAACCTTTTTAGTGGGGGAATTGGGCTGAACAAGCTCAGGATACTCCGCCTCCAACTCTTGAAGCTCCCGAAAAAGGGCATCAAATTCATGATCAGGGAGAAGCGCTTCATCTAGTACGTGATAGTTATAATTGAGGCGATTGATCTCTTCCGTTAAGAGTTTAATACGGGTTAATGCAGCATCTTTCATCTTATGCTCCGACAAATAGGGGTGAGAAAAGAAAAAAGCGCCCTTTAGCGCTTTTTCTTAAAAGAGTATTAGAAACAATTAAAGATCGAGCTCTTCAATTCGCTCATTCCAAACCTTCTCATTGAGCTCCGCCCACTCTTCATGAAGTTGGCGCAGACTCTCTGCGGTTGCAGGCTCCTCATTATTATGGAGCAGAAGCCCACCAATACGGCTTCCAAAAAGCACAGCCGATTGTAGAAGCGCCGTTCCACACTCCACCTCCCGTGAAGGGCTTGGAAGATAGGCAAAGAAGATCAATCCAGGAACGCCATGCGTCTCTAAAATCTTCTCTTTAAAATCTCCTGATGTAATGAGCGGTGCAATCGAGTAGACAACCTCCTCCCCAAAGTGAGTCCCTACCGATTGGTAGAGTTGCCCATCTTCATTCATCTGTAACTCCTCCTCCATCGCTAAATTGAGGATATCGGAGAGGCTAAAGACATATCCTTCAGGTGCACGGAGCATTAGGCTAATTGTCTCCACCGCTTCAGGGCGACGAAAGACGATCTCCCCTGTATGAGGATCACGCATCGCAACCTTTGGATCGAGCTCTGGTTCATCATCATAGGTTGGGGGGAGAATCTTCTGTTTAAAGCGCTCAAAGAGGCTCGGCTTTTTACGGCGATTCTCCTCATCCTCTTCATCAGCTACCATTAATGGCTCTTCATCAATCATTAAGCTATCGCTCAATGTACGCTCAAGCTCTGCTACCTCTTCTGAGAGTGTATCTAACTCATCGAGCGCTTCTAAAGGAAGATCGATCTTTCCATCACTCTCCCCAAAGCTCGGCTCTTCCATCATCGGCTCTCTCATCTCACTCTCTTGGCTCACTCTTCTATTCTCTTCTACCTTTTGGGTAGACTCTTCTTCAGTTGTCATACGCACCTCTTCCACCTCTAATAGTGGCTCATTTAAGAGGGGCTCATCATTGAGCGCATCTATTGAGAGATCAACGTCCGCTACCGGCTCCTCCCTCTTTTCGATGCTTCTCTCTTTTTCAGCTTCAATCGCCTGCAATTCTGCAAGTTTCTCTTGAGCTAGAGCACGCGCCTTCTCTCGGCGCACTTCAGCTAATAGCTCAGGATTATGCATCTCACTTACACCGTCGGGGCGATTTTCAAGATCGGTCGCTGGGAACTCCTCAATCGCTTCGTAGAGATCAGCCTCCACTTCAGGCTCAATAAGTGGTCTATCCCCCTCTTGCTTACGCGTTTTATACTCGAGATAGATCCAAACAATCGCCGCTAAAACGACCGTAACAAGCAAAAGTGTGTACCAAAATGTCTTTAACATATCTCTTCTCTAATCCTATTTCTCACCGATAACTTCTCTCTTCCCATTACTCTAAAATCGATCGCTACCCTTTGGCTTTTGATTGATAAAATCGATCTCTTTTACCCGTCGTAACCCAACTAATGTGTGGGTCAAGCGATCGTAAAGGGTCTGCTTTCGCCCTGTTCGATCGAAGAGCGCCATTAGAAGCGTTGCATAGAGAAGCAATGAGCCTAATCCTCCAATGAGGTGCAAATTGATAATCTTCGAAATATTATATGCAACTAAGAGAAAAATAATACGAGAAAATGCAACACCCAACCCCAATGTCTTCGTTCTTAACGAGTAGACCCGCATATTTAGAAGCTTCTTCCCTGGTGAACTACCACTAATCCCCTCAAAAAGCCCAAAATAGAGCACCCCTAAAGTGAGGAAATAGAGCTGTACCCGAATCGCTTGCGCAGCAAAATCTAACGGCTGAAACTCCTCTGGAATGATAAGCTTCCCACCACTATTGAGAATCGCATCCCCATTATTCACCAGCTCCTGCATCAGATATTCATAAAAAGCGATAAATTGAGGATCGACCAATCCCATAGGGACAAGTACTACAGAAAGAACGAGAGAGAAGATAATCGTTATAAAGATAAAATCGATCACCCAAGCAAAAAAACGGCGCCAAAGAGAGGCTGGGCGCACAAGCAGAAGAGAATCTCGATTATTGTTAATTGCATGCTGCACAAGCTTTAAAGAGTTCGCTAAGCTCTCCTCATATTCAGGAGATCCCGCCTCAAAATCGCTATTTGCATCTGTGCTCTCTTCGATGTAGGGGATGCGCTCCACCTCTAAACCGATATTATTGAAATATTCCGTTAGCTGATCCGCCTCCTCAATGGTTGCGCGCTTACGTAACGAGTAGGGCTTTTGGGTAAACCACTCCTCAAAGGTCGATTCAGGTAGCTGATACGCTTCAGACAATTGACGAATCGCCCCCTCTTTGGTCTGTGGGGGGATTAAAACTCCATTAAAGAGTACGGTGACATAATGAGTTTCAGCGGTATTTTCCGCTCTCTCCTCTTCTCTATACATAACTTTTCTACTTCATCTTGAATGATTAACATTGATTCAAAGGGAGTACAAATAAGGCGCAGATTCATCAATCTACGCCTTACTTATCAATCGCCCCATTTTACCATCAAATTATGAGGAATGCCGATTTGGTCTAAAATTCTTGCCACCATGAAATCGATCAAATCCTCCACTCGCTCAGGTCGGTGATAAAAACCAGGATTTGCCGGCATAATCAGCGCTCCCATTCTGCTGAGCGTTAACATATTTTGTAGATGGATCTCATTAAAAGGGGTCTCTCGAACCACCATAATGAGCTCTTTTCGCTCCTTTAAGATCACATCAGCTGCTCGCTCAATCAGATTGTTCGATTGCCCTGTTGCAATAGCGCCGAGCGCCCCTACCGTTGCTGGGCAGACCACCATCACATCGGAGCAATTTGAGCCTGAAGCGAGTGGCGCGGTCCACTCATTTTCACCATACAGGCGCAGTAGCTGCCCCTCCTTCGCCTCATCGATCCCAAAATATTGAAGTAATCGCACTCGCTGTTGAGCACTATTTCCCCCCAAATTGAGATCGAGCTCTAACGCCATCACCACAATCGCAGCGCGGGAGATGAGAAGATCGACCCCATATCCCGATTGCAGAAGATATTGAACAAGGCGTAACCCATACTGAATCCCAGATGCGCCTGTATAGGCAACGGTGATTCGATCCTGCTGAGCTCTACGCACTGATGGAGTGAGGCGCTTTGGCTCAATATTACTGTTAGTGGTACTCATCGCTCTCTATCGTTGCAGCTTCCTGATCGCGCGCCACTTTTCGCTCCTCTAAATAGTCGAAATCGATATCTGACTCTTCAAAAAGGTAGCGTTGACCACAAAACTCACAATCTACATAGAGAGAGCCCCCCTCTTCATCTAAAATTTGGCGAATCTCGCTCGGCTCTAGCTGATAGAGCAATCCGTGCGAACGCTCACGAGAGCAGGTGCACGCATAGTGGAATGCGTCGGGCTCAAAAACTCGCACATCATCTTCAGGGTAGAGTCGCCCTAAGATTACAGCTGCATCGAGCGTGCCGAGCTCATCTGCAGTAACGGTATTCGCAATAAGGCTCACCCGATTAAAGGCATCCTCATCCACCATCTCACCAGGGAGACGCTGCAACATCATTCCGCTAATAATTCCCCCCGATTGACGAAGGATAAGACGTGTCTCTAACTGCTCTGAAGTCTCAAAGTAGTACTCAATCGCTTTGGCGATGCTCTCCTCTTGTAGAGGAATCACCCCTTGATAGGGATTTTTAAAGGTTGGCGCATCGATCGTGATGACAATTCGCCCCTCATTACAGAGCTCTTTCAATCCTGAGAGCGCGCTAAAACCCTCAACATTCTCATCAAAACGGGCCGCTGCTCGCACCCCCTTCTCAGCATTTACCTGCACCACCATCATATCGAGTGCGCCTGTTGCCTCAATCTGTACCGTTAAACGCCCCTCTATCTTGATGGTTACGGCTAATAGCATCGTTGTTGCGACAAGTTCTGCTAACTGCTCTGCCACATTATCAGGATACTCACGCCGTTCACGCAGCTCTTGCCAGATATGCTCAAGGCGGACTCGCTCCCCTCGAATAGGGAGATCATCAAAGATAAAGCGATCTAATAGATCGATCGGTTGAGCTCTTTTACTCATTGCTACTCTCTTCTCCTATAGAATCATCATTGATCCGTTTAATATTCACCATCGCAATCCGCTTATCGTCAACATCTGTCACTTTAAAACGGAAGCCTTTCAATTCAATCTCCGCTCCAAGCTCGGGTAAGCCATCAAACTCATCAACCAGAAGGCCCCCTAATGAACTGAAATCATTATCATCATGAATCAGGCCGCGAATATTGAGGGTCTGCTCCACAATAAGGAGGTCACAACTCGCCTCAATATTCCACTCATCGCTTGAGATCTTCTCAACCGATAATCCCTCATCTTCATCGGGGAACTCCCCTGCAATCGCCTCAAAGACATCGAGCAGAGTAATAATCCCCTGAATCCCTCCAAAGTCATCAGTCACAATCACCATATGCGCTTTGGTATCACGGAAGATCTCCATCATCTTCAGAACACTTGTCGAGCGGTGTGAAAAGATTGCAGGGCGCACGCTATGATCAAGATCAATCGCCCCCTTCTCAACAATATCTGTCAAGATATCTTTAGCGCTCGCAACCCCTTTTACCTCTTCAAGTGAACCATCGCACACAGGGAAATGGTTATGGGGATTCTCCTCAAGCGCCTCGATAATCTTCTCTTGCGTCTCATTATAGTTAACCCATGAGATTTCATTGCGGGGCGTCATAATGGAGCGAATCGTACGATTTCCAAGCGTTAAGACGCCACTCACCATATTGCGCTCCTCTTCACCAAAGAGCTGCTCAATCTCCTCCCGCTCCTCTTCACTCTCTTCAGATTCTTGATCCTCCGATTCATAAAGTTGCGTTCCTAAAAGGCGAAGAACCATATTTGCCGTACGCTCTCGGCGAGAGAACTGATTAAAGCGGCGCTCTTGATTGCGATGCACCCACTGATTAATAATCTCGATAAAGACAGAGAAACCGATCGCCGCATAGATATACCCTTTCGGAACTTCTACCCCAAATCCTTCCACTACAAGGCTAAACCCGATCATTAAGAGGAAGCTTAAACAGAGGATCACCACTGTAGGGTGACGATTGACAAAGTCGGTCAACGCCTTTGCTGCAAAGATCATCAATCCCATCGAGATGGTCACCGCAATAATCATGACGGGTAAATGATCCGCAATACTCGTTGCCGTAATCACCGCATCGAAAGAGAAAACCGCATCAAGCACCAAAATTTGCGCCACAATGGGCCAAAATTTCGCATACTCTTTCGGCTTATCATCCACCTCTAAACTCCCTTCGATCCTTTCATGAATCTCACGAGTCGCCTTCTGAATTAAGAAGAGCCCCCCAAAGATCATAATAAGATCACGATAAGAGAAAGAGAGATGCTCGCTAATCGTTAAAACTGGTGCTGTTAAGGTGATGAGCCACGTCATAATAGAGAGTAGCCCAATACGCATAAAGAGCGCTAAAGAGAGCCCCGTAACCCGTGCTCTTGCCCGCTGGTTAGGGGGGAGTTTGTTTGATAAAATAGCGATAAAAATTAGGTTATCGATCCCTAAAACCACCTCTAAAAGTAGAAGGATAATGAGCGATATCCATACCGATGGATCTAAAAAGAGCGAGACCCAAGATGTGGGATCTTGCAGAAATTCCATATAATTCCTCTGAATGTATAACCGATAAAAGGCCCTTTTAAAGGGCACTAAAATGATGCGTTCTTAGGGACGCATTTCTCATCTATTCTACCGCAAAAGCGGCTACGACAACATAATTTATCCTGTTTATTTCAATCATTAAGAGTCTAATTTATGAACCAAAAGAGCCAATCTCGCCCACAACATACACCAATGATGCAGCAATATTGGGCGCTAAAAAAAGATTACCCCTCTATGCTCCTCTTCTATCGTCTGGGGGATTTTTACGAACTCTTCTATGATGATGCAAAAAAGGCAGCACAACTCCTTGATATCACACTGACACAGCGGGGGAAATCGGCAGGTGAACCGATCCCAATGGCGGGTATTCCTTATCATGCGGCCGAAGGGTATCTTGCAAAATTGGTGGCGCTTGGGGAGTCGGTTGCGCTTTGTGAACAGGTAGGAGAAGTGACAGGAAAAGGGCCTGTTGAACGTGCTGTTGTGCGCATCATCACCCCTGGAACCTTGACCGATGAGTACCTTTTAGATGCTAAAACTGAGAGCATTACCGCAGCGCTCTCCCCCTATCACCCAAAAGGGGAGAAAAGACCACTCTGGAGTCTTGCATGGATCAATCTTGCCAGCGGCTCTTTTCGTGCCCTCCCCCCTTTAAAAGAGGCTGAGCTCTCCGCTGAACTGCTCCGTATCGCTCCTGCTGAAATTATCTACCCTGAAGAGGTGGTAC
>JASLFR010000104.1 GCA_030150565.1 Cardiobacteriales bacterium
GCTCGATCTCTTTTGTGGATTGGGGAATTTTACGTTAGCGCTGGCGACTCAGGCGGGCTCTGTAATCGGTGTTGAAGGGGATAAGAGCTTAACCGATTGGGCAGGGCGTAATGCGCAATTTAATCAGATTGAGAATGTGGCGTTCCATTGTGCAGATTTAACGGAAGATCAGAGCGAAGCGCCTTGGATGAACGAGCAGTATGATGCGATTTTAATCGATCCTCCCCGCTCTGGAGCCCTTGAGATGATGCCCTATTTGGGCAAGCTCGCGCCTAAGAAGATTCTCTATGTTTCATGCCATCCTGCTACGTTAGCAAGGGATCTTGCGGTGCTTACAAAAGAGTACCCCTATACGTTACACTCAGCTGGAGTGATGGATATGTTCCCCCATACAGCCCATGTGGAATCGATGGCGCTATTGATTCGTAACGACTAATCTTTAATGATTCTTAATCAACGCGTCTAATGATCTCCCTTTAGGATCACTAGGCGCATTTTTTATTGGAAAATATTATGCGACTCTTTAAAAATCTTCTCATTTACAGATTTGATGAGCCTTTTGAATGGAGTGCTGAGGCGCTCAATCAGAAACTTTCAGAGCTCCCCTTAACCCCGTGTCTCTCTGAAGAGATGATCTCTTATGGGTGGTTGCCCGCTTTTTCTGAAGGAGAGCTATCAGTTGAGGAGGTGGGGCACTCCCTCTATTTTCGTTTAGGAATTGAAGAGAAACGGCTCCCCCGTCGAGCGGTTACTACTGCACTTGAGCGGCGTGCTGAAGAGTTAGGGGTCGATAGAGAGGATCGAAGCCGTTATAAAGAGCTTGAGGAGGTTGTTAGCGCCGAATTGATTAAAAATGCGTACCCTGAAACTCGCTCAACGACTGCTTATATCGATCGAGAGCAGGGGTGGTTGCTGATTGATGCTAGCTCTTTAAAGCGTGCAGAAGAGCTTACAACCTTTTTGAGAAAGACGATCGGTTCTCTTGCTATCACCCCTCTTCTTCCTGAAAATGCATTAGCTCCCTTCTTTACTCACGCTGTGCAATCGGGGTTGAGTGATGAGGATTTCGCTTTTCTTGATGAGATTGAGCTTTCCGAGAAGAGTAAAAAAGAGGGGGGAACGGCCCGTTACAAAGGGATTCCTTTAGAGGCGGAGGAGATTCAACATACATTAGCGCTCGGTTGGCAGGTGGTGAAGATCGCGTTTGAGTACCGTTCGCTCTTAAGTTTTACCTTAAATGAAGCGTTTGCGATTAAGCGTCTGCGTGCGCTTGATGGTTTTTTTGATGAGATTGAAGAGCAAGATGATCCTCACGCCTTTGCTTATGGAACAGCATTGACGCAACAATCGATCTTTGCAGAGCTGATTCTATCGCTCCTTAAGATGGTTGAGCGTGGCGTAGAGTAGTAGAGAGAAGAGGAAGTAGAAGAATGAGTGAAGAGAAGAGATATACCGCAACGTCGATTGAAGTGCTTTCAGGGCTCGATCCTGTTCGTAAGCGTCCCGGAATGTATACCGATACCAGTCGCCCTAATCATATCTTGCAAGAGGTGATTGATAACTCAGTGGATGAGGCGTTAGCAGGGCACGCAACGGAGATTGAGGTGACCCTCTATGAAGATGGTGCTTTAGGGGTTAAAGATAATGGGCGCGGGATGCCTGTTGATATCCATCCTGAGCATGGTGTAAGTGGCGTTGAATTGATCTTAGGAACGCTTCATGCGGGGGGGAAATTTAATCACGATAACTACCAATTCTCAGGGGGCTTACATGGGGTTGGAGTTGCTGTGGTTAACGCCCTTTCGCAACATCTTAAGGTGATTGTTCGTCGTGATGGCTCGATTCATGAGATTGAGTTTAAAGATGGGGAGCGAGCATCAGATCTTACAGTAACGGGGAGCGTGGGAAAAAATAATCGAGGTACTGAGATTCGATTTCTCCCCGATCCAAAATATTTTGATACCCCAAAAATTGCAAAGCGACAGCTCTGTGCGCTCTTGAAGGCGAAAGCGATTCTCTGCGCTGGATTGAAGATCATTTTGATCGATCAAACCACAAAAGAGGAGTCAGAGCAGCGGATTGAGTGGCGTTATGAATCGGGGGTAGAGGAGTATCTCCACGATTCTCTCAATAGCATCGATTATCTTCCAAGCGAGATTATCTTTGGTGAGTTTAAAGGAGAGAGAGAGGAGATCCTCTGGGGCTTAGCGTGGAGTGAAGAGGGAGCACCCGTAATGACTGAGAGTTATGTCAACCTAATTCCCACAACGCTCGGCGGAACTCATGTAAATGGTTTAAAGGCAGGATTAACCGAAGCGCTTAGAGAGTTTTGTGAGCAGCGCAATCTCCTCCCACGTGGCGTAAGAATCGCTCCTGATGATACTTTTAATCATCTCAATTACCTCCTTTCAGTAAAGATGCAGGAGCCTCAATTTTCGGGGCAGACGAAGGAGCGTTTAAGTTCAAGAGAGATTGTGGCGATCATCACCTCTGCTGTGAAAGATTTCTTCGCTCTTTGGCTCAATGCTCACGTTGAGGAGGCGGAGGCGATTGCAGAGCTTGTAATCTCATCTGCACAAGCGCGTCTTAAAAGCTCGAGAGCTGTTGTGCGTAAACGGGTCGCTTCAGGACCGAAGCTCCCTGGAAAGTTGGCAGATTGCGTCAGTAATGATGTTAATGAGACTGAGCTCTTCTTAGTAGAGGGGGATTCAGCAGGAGGATCTGCAAAACAGGCGCGGGATCGAGATACCCAAGCGGTCATGGCGCTTCGTGGAAAGATTCTCAATACTTGGGAGGTGCCGACGAGCGAAATTTTAGCCTCTAATGAGATTCATGATATTTCGGTAGCGATTGGGGTAGATCCTAATAGTGATGATATTTCAGGGCTTCGTTACGGGAAGATCTGTATTCTTGCTGATGCTGATTCCGATGGATTGCATATTGCAACCTTAATTTGTGCGCTCTTTCTTAAGCATTTCCCTAAATTGGTGGAGAATGGGCATATCTTTGTGGCGCTTCCTCCTCTCTACCGTATCGATGTTGGTAAAGAGGTCTTTTATGCACTCGATGAAGAGGAGAAGGAGCATATTCTTGCGCGTCATCAGAAGAGTCGCTCAAAAATCACGCTAACCCGCTTTAAAGGGCTTGGTGAGATGAACCCTCTACAGCTTCGTGAAACAACAATGAGTGAAGCAACTCGTCGCTTAGTGCAACTAACGGTAGAAGAGGGGGGGCACCCAACAGCAATATTCAATAAGTTACTTGCTCGAGATGGGCGCCATCAGAGGCGTGAGTGGATTGAAAATAGTAGCTTTTCTAATGTTGAATAGGGAAGATGCCGTAATTGGTCAATAGATGTGTGAACAAGTTTGTTTTATTAGATAGTTAGTAGTACTATTTAGCGGTAATTTATCGTTCATTGTAGTAGGTTATGTAAGATTTTTTGGTTTTACTCCCGAAAATCTTACATTTTTTTACTTTATTTTTAGAGGAGGTTGTTGTGGCTAAGCGACCAACAAAAGCAATTGGGGTGGATATAGGAAGCTCCTCAATTAAGCTAGCCGAAGTTAGCTTGACGGGCGGGCAGTATGTGCTTGATCGCATGACTGTTTATGAATTAGAGGAGAATGTCTGGAAGGATGGTTTACCCCAAGATCTTGAGGTGGCGCGCATCAACTTAGAGCGTGCACTTAAGCTCTTCAATGGATCCACCAAGAATATTGTGATGTCGGTTCCCACATCAGCACTTATGGTTCGAAATGTTGCGCTTAGCGCCAATCTTAAGGATGACGATCTTTGGGATACGATTGAAGCGAACCTGACTCAATATATTCCATTCTCAGCAGATGAAGTGATGCTCGACTTTCAGGTGATGGGTCCTTCAAAAGGGATTGCTGGTCACAATGATGTCTTGATTACCGCTGTACAGAGAGATTTTGTGAACTTGCGCGATCTTATCGCTGAGATGAGTGATGCGAAATTAACAATTGTTGATGGCGATGCGTACGCACTACTCAATCTAATCAATATGGTTGAGCCTACCAATACTTATACAGCATTCGATGGTGCGGCGATTATTGAGATTGGACTGTACCGCACAGGATTCCACGTCATTCTTGGTGATGGATCTCTCTATGTTCGTGAATTCCCCATCGGTGGAGAGCGCTTTACCGAGATTATCTCAGATTTAGGGAATATCCCTCTCGATCAAGCGGAAGAGCGTAAGCGAGTAGGCAACTGGGATGAGGATACTCTTTTACAAGAGGCCTTTACAGCGTTTGTCGATGAGCTTGGTGAGCAGGTTTTATCAGCGATTGAGGTCTATCTCCCTAACAACCCACAGGTGAATTTACGTCGCTACTTTGTAGCGGGGGCAACTGCAGCTGTGCCTGGTTTAGTTACAGCACTTGGTGAGAAGATTGATCGCGAGGCGACTGCTTTAAATATCAATGAATTATTTACCCTCTCTCAAAATATGCGAGGACAATCAACCGCAGGGCTTGAGATTGCGTGCGGATTAGCGGTAAGGAGTCTATTGTAATGCATACAGTTCGTATAAACCTTCTACCATGGCGCGATGAAGCGCGGGTATTAAGAGAGAATGTCTTTAAACGTATGCTCGTTTATGCATCTCTTGTTGGGGTGGCTTTAGGTCTACTAGGGCTAGGTTGGATGAAGATTCAGGTCGACAAACAGGCTGCGCGCGTACAAGCGATTGAAAGCTTTAAGAGCAAATATAGCGGAGCTGAGCAACTGTTGAAGAAGAATACGAAGACAGTTGAAGAGTTACGTGAGCGTCTAACGGTCCTCAGTAACTTAACAGATCAACGTAATAACGTTGTGAATGTTATGAATAACCTTGCTGCAGCAGAGATCGAGGGTGTCTTTATCTACGGTCTTGATTTCCGTGTCGATCAATTACGTTTCGGTAGTATTGCTGATAAGCGTGACTCAATGGTTGGATTTGTGAAGACTTTAGGAGAGAACGTGGGAATCACCCCAATCCCTAAGAGTGCTGAACATACTATTAAGGGTCGAAAATTGCTTGATGTGAGCTTAGAGATTAGCCCATCAGAAGTTAAACGCGCTCAAGAAGAGGGAGGGGCCAATAATGAATAGTGATATTTCTATAGGTAAATTGGCTAATTTGCCATTTCCTATCAGACTACTTGTCGCTTTAGCAACGATGTTAGCTGTGGCAGCATTAGTCGCTTTTGTATCGGTAGTTTTTGTTACGAAGAGTAAAGATGAGCTCGCAGATTTGAAGCAGAAAGAGCAAGATGAGCTTGCACATTTAGCACGTCTTCAGAAAGCTCAGATTGAGGCGGAGACTTATCAAGCGGCGATCGATAGTGCCGAGAAGATTCTTGAAGAGATTGGTCGTAAGCTTCCAAGCGGAATCAATGCAGCAAGCTTCCTAGAGCAGCTCTATGATAACGCACAGACAAATGGTATTAAGGTGATCAGCTCACAACCATTTGCAACCATTACTAAGGATTTCATTGAAGAGATTCCTATCGAGATTACAGGGTGTGCTACTTACCATCAATTAGGGAGCTTTGTCGCAAATCTTTCGCAACTTGAGCGAATTATTACGCTTGATGAATTCTCTATGATTAAGCCAGTTGTTTATGAAAATAAAGAGTTTTCAAAAATGACTTCAGTACGTCCTAGAATTTCTAATAGTAATGATATGTCTCGTGAATGTGAGCAGGTAAATAGTCTCCCCTTCACCGCAAAGATCTCTACTTATCGTTACAACGTACAGCATACTCAAGGAGCAAAATAATTATGAAACAGAAATTATCATTACTATTTTCCGCTCTAATTATCACTGGTTGTGTTGAAGATTATAAAAGTAACGATACAAACGTTGATCAGTTAATGAGAGAGAGTTTTGAGCGTGTAAAAGCGACAACGAGTATTAAAGTTGAAGATCTTTTGCCTCAAAATATTTTGGTAAATCGAGTAGAAGCTTATAGCGGTACTGTTTATAAAGATCCTTTCTTAACTCCTAAAGTGATTGAGAGTCTTTTTAAAGAGGTAGAAGCGGAGAAAGAGATTGCCAAAGAGAATATCTCGCTTGAAGTTGATCCTACGCGTCCTGTTGGTTATATCCCTGGGCCTTATGAGAGCTATGAGCTGGCAAACTTCCGAATGATTGGAGTATTTGGTCATAAGAATGGTCAATACTCTGCGCTGGTAGATATTGGAGAGGGTCGAATTATCACCTTAAATAAAGGGGATTATATCGGTAAGAACTTTGGTGAAATTGTCCGAATCTCGGAGACTGATATGGAAGTTCAAGAAAAGTACGCAACTTCCGATGGCGAAGATTGGTACATGCAACCAGCATTCATAAATTTAGAAGTTAAATAGCTTTTTGGTAGGAGAAATATAGAGATGTTACAGAAAAAAGAGAGCAGCAAAATGTGGAAGAGAGGCTTAGGTATCTCCCTCTTTTTAATGATGGGAACCTTAGCGCAGGCGCAGACCTTAAAGAATGTTGAAGCGATCACCATGCGTGATGGAGCATATCAGTTACGCTACCATTTTGATCGTACTGTAAGCGCACCTGTGCACTATTTTAATGAAGATAAAAAGATGCTTGTTTTAGATTTTAAAGCGAGCGGCTTGGCAAATAGTGTGCGTGAAAAGCGTATTAATAACGATCTTTTAAGCAATGTTCGTAATATCTATGCACAAAATAAGCTTCGCTCAACGGTGAGCCTTAAAAATAGTGCAGATTTTACAATCCGTGCTAATAACGACATGGTGATTGTTGATGTAACGGAAAAACATAGAGCAGCGAATGTTGCAAATTGGGATAATTCTGTTGCTTCAAATCAAAACTATGCAGCAACGTCAGCAACTTTAAATGATGTTGGATTTGTACGAAACTCTCGTGGTGAAGGGGTTGTAGAGATCTATCTCCCAAATTCAAGTACTGATGTGAGTGTACGTGAAGAGGGGAAAAAGATTCGTGTTGCACTCGATGGCTATACGTGGGATGCATCACAAAATCGTCGTATTCAAGTGACTGATTTTGCAACACCTGTTGCGGCTTTAGAAGTTGTTAATGTTCGTGGTCAAGCGTATGTGGATATTATTACGCAAGCTCCTTACCAGTATCGTGCACAGCAAGTTGGTAGCAATAAATATCAACTGATCGTCTCTCCAAAGCGTCACAAAGCTAATAATGAGCAGATAAGCGGCGTTCAAGGTGCAGATAAGAAAAATTACACTGGTGAGCTAATTACAATCAACTTCCAAGATATCGATGTTCGTGCGGTGTTACAGATCATCGCAGACTTTACAGGATTGAACATTGTTGTGAGTGATAAGGTAAATAGTCGTATCACTATCCGCTTACAGAATGTTCCTTGGGATCAGGCATTAGATACGGTTCTTCTTTATACGGGACTTGGTCAAGCACGTGAAGGTAATATTATCTTTATTGCTCCACAGGCGGATCTCCAAGCGTATGAGGGTGTAAACTTAATTACTGAGATTATTCAGATCAATTATGCTGATGCTCCTGCTGTTGCTGAAGTGTTAGCAAAGCGTATCAACACCTCTACAACGGGAGATCATATTGGTGCAGGTCTTTCGAGACATGGATCGATTAACGTTGATGCTCGTACAAATATGTTGATCGTTCAAGATACTGCAAGTCAGATGAAGGTTATTCGCGATCTTGTGAAGATTCTTGACCGTCCTGTTCGCCAAGTACAGATCTCTGCTCAGATTGTGGCAGCGTTTGATGACTTCTCACGTGATTTAGGGGTTAAGTGGGGGGTTAAGTATGATAATAATCGCCGTCAAGCAGGTGGTGGGCCAGGTGGAGAACATGGTTGGAACGGTCCTGGAGCAACGGGTACTGGTAACCAAGGAAACCTAGGAATTGATTTAGGTGTTGCAGGTGCGCCAACCCTTTTCGATTACATGATTTTAGGTCGAAATGTAAACATCAATTTAGAGATCTCAGCGATGCAAGCTGAAGGGCGTGGAGAGACTCTCTCAAATCCTGTTGTATTAACAACAGATCGCCAAACAGCGTACATCAAACAGGGTACCGAAATCGCTTATAGTACGGCAAGCGATGGTGGTACAAACACTGAGTTTAAAGAAGTTGTGATGGAGCTTAATGTAACACCACAAATTACTCCTGATAATAAGATCATTATGGATCTTTTAATCACTAAGGATGAGCCTCAGTTTGTGGGAGCAGGTCAAGAGCCAGCTATCTCTAAGAAAGAGTTGAAGACCCAAGCGTTAGTTTCTGATGGTGAAACGATCGTATTAGGGGGAATTTATGAGCATCAAGTCTCAAATATTACAAGTAAAGTTCCCTTCTTTGGAGATCTTCCACTTTTAGGTAACCTCTTTAAGCAGCAACAGAATCAGAATAAGAAGATGGAGCTCTTAATTTTCGTTACCCCGAATATTATTGATACTCTTGGCTACTAATCAGCAGAAAAAGTACGATAAAACAGAGGCTGACGGGCGCATATTAGCGTCCGACAGCCTTTTTTTTGTTGGATCTATGGGAGCTGGAAAAAGTACCATCGGACAGCTGCTCTCAGAGCGTCTCAACAAAAAATTTATCGATAGCGACCATGAGATCGAGCGAAGAACAGGCGTTGAAATCCCTCTAATTTTTGAGCTAGAGGGTGAAGCGGGTTTTCGTGAGCGGGAGAGAAAGGTTATTGCTGAACTTACTCAACGGAGCAGTATCATCCTCTCTACAGGAGGTGGGGCGATATTAGCAGAAGAGAATCGAGAGGCGCTTAAGCGTGGCATTGTAATCTATCTCGATATCTCTCCAGAAGTTCAGTTTGAGCGTCTAAAAGGGGATACAACGAGACCTCTCTTACAGCAGAAGGAGCCAGATAAAATATTGCGAGAGCTCGATCGTCTGCGGCGCCCACTCTATGAATCGATTGCCGATATTACTATTAAAGTGGATGAGCAATCCCCTCAAGTGATTGTTGATGCATTACACGATTTATTACAAAAAAAACCTGCTAAAATTGGCAAGATGGATTGGATCATTCTTAAAGGAGCATTATGCGGGAGTTAATGGTTGATTTGGGAGATCGCTCTTACCCAATTTATATCGGGAGATCGGTATTAAAAAGCGAAAAAGCAGCGCAATATCTGGATCATAAGCAGATTTTGCTTGTCACTAATGAGACGATCTATGGGCTCTATTCGGAGCTAATCGCAGAGCTTGTCCCTAACTCTGAACAGGTTTTAATTTTAAAAGATGGAGAGACGTATAAGAATCAAGATTCTCTGTTTGAGATCTTAACTCGCCTCTTAGAGTTGCAATTTACTCGCCAAGCAAGATTAATCGCTTTTGGTGGGGGAGTGATTGGGGATCTTGTAGGTTTTGCTGCCAGTATTTACCAAAGAGGAATCGATTTTGTTCAGATTCCTACTACTCTTTTAGCGCAAGTCGATAGCTCTGTTGGGGGGAAGACAGCAATCAATCACCCTTTAGGAAAAAATATGATCGGTGCCTTTCATCAACCGATCGCTGTTCTTATCGATCCAACTCTGCTTGAGACACTTCCTGAGCGGGAGTATGCAAGTGGGCTTGCGGAGGTGATTAAGTATGGATTTATTCAAGATGAACCATTTTTGAATTGGATTGAGGAGAGTAGTGCTAAAATTTTAGCCTTGGAGAGTGATGTTGTTGGGGAGATGATCTACCGCTCCTGTGATGCAAAACGGGAGATTGTGCGTCTAGATGAGCGGGAATCGGGTGTTCGAGCTACCCTCAATCTGGGGCACACATTTGGGCATGCACTTGAGCAGGCGTACCGTTATCAAGGTCTGCTACATGGGGAGGCGGTCTCAATTGGAATTGTGATGGCGAGTTATCTCTCTTGGCAGATTGGGCTCTTATCGGAATCTGACTTTAAGCGGGTAGAGTCTCTTTTAAGTCGATTAAATCTTCCAATTCGTTCAGAGAAATTTTTCGAGCCTGAGGCACTCCTCTCTGCGATGCGTCTTGATAAAAAGAATAGTGATAAGAAGATTCGTTTAGTTCTTCTCAGAGCGCTTGGTGAAGCTTACATCACCGATCAGATCGCTGAATCTGAGATCATTAAAGCGTTAGAGTATGGAATGAAGTAGGTGTTGAGATGAGTGGAATGCTAAAAGGGCCTTGGATCGAGATTGAGCCCCACGATTCTATTTTGGCTGAGATGAGTTGGATTTTAGCGGAAGAGGAGCAGAATCACCTTTTTTTAGTAAAGGGGGTTGAGCAATCGGGGAAGACGCGGCTGATGCTGGAGCTTGCTCGAAAGCTTTCTGAACGAGAATCGCTTTATGTTGGTTGTGTGGATGGTCGGGCGAGCGATCTTATCTCATCGATCTATCGCGCACTTGGAGAGAAAGAGTCGATGGAATCGCTCCCCTTTATGAAGCGGATGGAGCTACTCTTTAAGCAGCGTAAATTGACTAATGAGCATGTGGTGCTCTGTATCGACAATGCAGATCATTTAACGCTCGATCTTCTTTTTGATCTTAAAGAGATGATCTATAGCGATTCTCTCCCGATCCTCTTCTCAGTGGTTCTCTTCTACAGCAATGAATCGAAAGATCTGATGATTCGAGATCTTCTTGAAGGGGAGAAACGGTATGAATTAACTCCCCTCGATATTGCAGGGGCAACGCTCTTTATTAATGAGATGCAATCCTACTATGGTGATGAGGAGACGATCCCTAATCGGGATGTGAATGAGATCCATAATATCACCTACGGATATCCAGGAAGAATTGTGAAGCATCTTCAAGGGAGCCGAGCGGCTAAGAAGGGGGGAATTCCCTTTATTTATGGCTTTTTTGGCTTAGCAGCACTCGCCATGATTCTCTTTTTCCTCACTCCACAAAAGGAGAAGGGGGAGGAGCGCAAAACTGTAGTGACTAAAGAGGTAGAAAAGCCCCTCGGCGCAGAGCTAACGGTTGCGGAAAAGATTGCTCTTTTAGAGGTGGAGTATGACCCCCATCTTAATCTTCGTGAAGAGGAGTTAAAGCGCTATGAAGAGAATCTTCGTCGATTAGATGAGGAGATCTTAGGGGCTAATGGGAGAAGAATTGAGGTGAGGGAGTTGATTAAGATTCCGCCTCCAAAAGAGGCTACACCCAAAAGAGAAGCAGCAAAGGTGGAAGCGAAAAAAGTGCAATCTTCTCGAACAGCTTATTATTTAGAGCTAGCAACAGGAGCGAGTGAAAAAGAGGTGCGTGATAAGATCGCAGGGCGCTCGATTCCTGGTAGTTTAAATGTGAGTCAAAAAAATGGGCGATGGATCGCTTATCTTGGCCCTTATCAGAGTGAGAAACAGGCGAAAGAGGGGGCAGAAAAACTTCCCGCAAGTGTGCGAGCACTCGCTCCAAAAGTGATCCGTTTTTAGTGAGATAATCGCCTATCTACCCCTATTTGTTGTTATAATTCCCCCTTACCGATTTCGAAGAGGTGTAAGAATGCAAAGATCAAAACAGTGGCTTATCGCAGCAGCAACTCTGCTGATGGTTGGATGCTCAAATCTACCTGGAATGTATCGAACTGATATTCATCAGGGGCACATTCTGGAGGAGGAGCGTCTTAGTAATCTAAAAGAGGGGATGAGCGAGGCGGATGTAAAGTATCTATTAGGGACACCTTTAGTCTCAGATCGCTACCGTGAAGGTGTTTGGTACTATCCTTATCTCCATCACCGTTCAAATGGTGAAAAGGTAGCGCAGAGAAATGTTGCGATCTATTTTGATCAAAAGGGAAGAGTCACCCGTATCGAACGTGATGTGGCTGTGGAGTAACAGTGATGAGTGATGAGCTGAAGAGACGAGCGATTGGGTATGAGCTTAGGTTTGATGGTTCCCTCCTTGAGCCGATTAATCAAGCAACTGCAGAGCGTCGGTTAGCAGCTCTCTATTCAACAACGATAGAAGAGGTTCGACCTCTCTTCTCTGGAGCTCTCTATACGCTCTTTACAACAGAGAAGCGGGAAGAGATAGAGGCTTATTGGAACCATCTGCGCCAACTTGGATTGGATGTATTTATAGAGACGCTTTATGAAGCTGAACCTCAAAGTATCGATTTAGCTCTGGCTGACCAGCTTGAAGAGGCACTTGGCGTGGCTGCTAAAGAGGATGAAGGGGAGGGAGTTCCACCTTCTGAATTATCTATAGATAGTGACTTAAGTGAGCCATCTGAAGATGAAGAGAGAGAAGAGGCGCCAGAGATTGAGGTGAAGAGTTTAGATGATCTTTTTGCAAACCCCAATATTTTAGCTTCACCTGAAGAAGAGAAGGATAAATAGAAAATGTTTGATTTTTTAACCGTTGGTAATGATAAACCCCTCTTTTTGATAGCGGGAACCTGTGTTATTGAGTCTGAAATGATGGCGATGGATGTTGCAGGTGCGCTCAAGGAGATGACAACGGAGCTAGGGATCCCTTTTGTCTATAAATCTTCGTTTGATAAGGCAAATCGCTCTTCAGAGAAGAGTTACAGAGGCCCAGGTCTTGAGAAAGGACTCGCTATTTTAGAGAAGGTTAAGCGTGAGCTCAATCTTCCTATTTTGACAGATGTTCATGAAGACACCCCTCTAGATGAGGTAGCAGCGGTTGTTGATATTTTACAGACGCCCGCATTTTTATGTCGCCAAACCAACTTTATTCAAAATGTGGCTCGTACAATGAAGCCGATTAATATTAAAAAGGGGCAATTTTTGGCGCCTTGGGATATGAAGCATGTGGTGCAGAAGGCGAATAGCGTTGGTAATGAGCAGATTATGGTGTGTGAGCGGGGGGTAAGTTTTGGATACAATAATCTCGTCTCTGATATGCGCTCATTAGAGATTATGAAAGAGACGGGTTGTCCTGTTGTTTATGATGCAACTCA
>JASLFR010000118.1 GCA_030150565.1 Cardiobacteriales bacterium
TAGAGCTCCATTTTAACCAATTTTTAGATCAAAGGTTCCATTTCCATAAATTGGGAGAAAACAAAAAAGCCTGCATATCTATTCAATATGCAGGCTCTCTAAATATGGCGTCCCTACGGGGATTCGAACCCCGGTTGCCGCCGTGAAAGGGCGGTGTCCTAGGCCTCTAGACGATAGGGACTTCGTCTCTGGTGGAGCTAGACGGAATCGAACCGACGGCCTCTTGCATGCCATGCAAGCGCTCTACCAACTGAGCTATAGCCCCAGACCGAAATCTGAGAATGGCTATCATACCAACTTTTACTATTCCGTCAAGCGATTTTTAAACTAATTGAGACGCGCTTTCTCTTTTTTCTCCTCAACCTCTTTACAATCGATACAGAGTTCAGCGGTAGGACGCGCCTCTAAACGCTTAATTCCAATCTCAATCCCACAGGTATCACAAAACCCATAATCATCTAAACCTAAGCGACGAAGCGTCTTCTCAATTTTTGCTAAAAGCTTACGCTCACGATCACGGGTTCTCAATTCAAGAGAGAATCCCTCTTCTTGAGTCGCACGATCATTAGGATCGGGAAGATTAAGCGCTTCATCCTGCATATTGCTCACAGTGCGTTGGCTCTCCTCCATCAATTGGGCACGCCAGCCCTCTAAAATAGATTGAAAGTGCGCTTTTTGAGCATCATTCATATACTCTTCCCCTTTCTTCTCTACATAAGGGGTGAAACTTTTAAATTGATCGCTTGCCATAATCCTCTCCTACTATCTAAACGTGAATAGCTTTTATATAGATATAAGCTGCCGTGAGCCTCTCTTTAGCGAGATTTAACCTCTATTTTCAAGCTAAACCTTCTGCGGAACTTAGAGAGCACCTCAAGAGTAAATTTGCCGATAATAAACTACGCTACTTATTAAATCAATAGCCTAGCGCCAATCTCGCTCAGACAACAAACGAGCGTTAAAATAAAAAAACCCCGCAACTCAAAGGTGATTACGGGGTTTAAATCTGGCGGAAGAGGAGGGATTCGAACCCTCGATACGCTACTAACGTATACACGCTTTCCAGGCGTGCGCCTTCAACCACTCGGCCACTCTTCCTAATTAAGAGTAGCGATCATACTAGATTAATAATGCTTTGACAACTCTACTGCGCATGATAGCGCCCCTCTTTCACCTCAATTTTAGGGAGACGGTGATGCTTATCAAAAAGAGTATAGCCCCGCTCTAACTGCTGCCAAAAATCGTAATGGGGGGATTCTTGCGCCCGCTCCATCCGAAAACGACTCATTCTAAAAGGGAACGCATGCACTTCAACAGGAGAGTGCCCCGAATTGAGCGCCGCCTCTACAAGATGGTAGATCTCATCAATCTGATCGTTACGCATTGCATAACATCCTACAGAGACACACTCTCCATGCACCATCAAATAACTGCCTGTCCGCTTATGGGAACGATCATACTGATTAGGAAAACCTAAATTGAAAGATTTATGAAAACTACTATAAGGATTTAACGCCTCTTTCGTCACACGATAGAAGCCTTCGGGCGATTGTTTATCCCCCTCATAGAACTTAGGTCCTAACTCTCCTGAATAATTGCAGATAGGGTAATTAGCGAAATGGAGATAGCGCCCCTCCTTCTCCATCCACAATTCAAGAAGGCGCTCCTCCTTAAAGATACGAATAAAGACAGGATCCCCCGCCTCTAAACCAAACTTTGCTAATCTCAGAGCTAACGGCCCATCATTAATCTCAGTGGGGCGCATCGTTTTAGGAGCGCACGCTACCATAATTAGCAGCGCTACGATGTAGATGACTCTTCGCAATATCATCATCAATAATCCTTAACGATTAAGGAGCGCTAACGCTTCTGCATGAAGATTCGGATTCGCAGCTAAGATCGAGGTAGTATCTAGATCGAGAGCCGCTCCCTCTAAATCGGTAATCACTCCCCCCGCCTCTTGGACAATCATCGCAAGCGCTGCAACGTCTAGAATATTGACATCCGACTCTACGATAAGATCAAGAGACCCACTAGCTAAGAGATGATAGTGAAGAAAATCACCAAATCCTCGCGTTGAGTTCATCTCCTTAATAAGGTCACCATAATTTCTCCAGCGACGCTCATCACTTGCTAGACGCTTTAAATTACCTGAAGAGAAGACCGTATCTTTAAATTGATCGATCTCACTCACCTTTAAGCGGCGCTCACCAATAAAAGCCCCCTCCCCTTTTACAGCGTAAGCGATCTCTCCACCGTTATAGAGAGGTGCGCTAGAGACCCCTAAAACAAGCTCCCCCTTATACATAAGAGCGATCTGTGTGGAGAAGAAAGGGCGACGACGGATAAATGCTTTCGTACCATCAATAGGATCTACAAGCCAAAGATAGTCGGAATTATCAGCACGGCGCCCCTCCTCCTCTCCAAAAAAATCATGCTCAGGAAAAGCGGAAGAGATAATCTCATAAACCAGCTTCTCTGTTGCCACATCAATCTCTGTAACGGGGGTATAATCCTCTTTTAACTCAATGGCAAACTCATTCTTCTCATACGCCTCTTTAATCAGTTTTGCTGCCTCTTTTGCCGCTTTTAAGGCGACAGATAAATACTCTTCCATCATGCTGATCTCTCTCAATCTAAAGTTATCCAATAATAAAGGTTGTCGTGCTTAAAATGCACTCGGTAACAATTATAACGAGATATCAGAAAAAGAGCGGAGATAAAAAATAGGGCCTCAATGCATCTCTTTAAAAAAATTTCCAGCTAAATCGAGGTAAAGCCGTAAAAAAATCGACTATCTTGCAAAAAGATGACCTTTGTTCGGTTTATGAAGCAATTTTCAAGCTATGATTGAGAGCCAAAATGGATAAAACTTCCAAAATAATAAATAAGAAGTGAGCGACGGATAGCTCTATAGTCACAATGGGAAAAATCTCACTTTCCCCAAAATATAAACTATAAAGATTAGGAATTATCCTATTTAATCAATCATTTTCTAAAGCTTAAAATTAAAAGGATCTCTACTATGTCCACAATCTCTTTATCGATTGCACCAGATGTATCACCTCAGCAATTACCTGCTTGGCACCTCTTTAGCCGTTGGTTACAGCGCCAAATCGGTACAAGTATCAATATTAAAGAGTATCAATCATTTGCCGAACAGAAAGCCGCACTCGAAGCGGGCGAAATCGATATGCTCTACGCCAATCCTTACGATGCGGGTTGGTTGATTCGTGAAAAGAAATATATCGGTGTTGCTCAACCTGAAGGGGATGTTGCGGAAGTTACCCTCGTCTCTAAAAAAGAGGGAGCGATTCAATCTGTTGAAGATCTTAAGAGCTCACTCAAAGTAGCAGCGGCACCAAATGAGGATCTACGCACACTCGGTACAATTCTTCTTGAGCCTGCCAATCTCACTAAAGATGATATTGAGTTTGTTGAAGCCTCTAACCATATCTTAGCGGTCAAAGCACTCCTCTCTGGTGATGCCGATGTTGCGATGTTACCCACCAAGTCACTTGAAGGTTTAAGTAATGTAATCGCTTCACAACTACAAGTATTAGTAGCGACAGAAGCTAAAGATATTGAGACCGTTGCGCACTGCTTTGTTGTCTCTCCCGAATATGCTGAGCTTGCGACCTCGATCAAAGAGCATCTCCGCACCATGCATGAAGATCCTATTGCAAAGGGGACGCTTGAAGATATTGCGATCAAAAAGTGGCATATTCTCGATAGTGAAGATGAGATCACCTTCATGATCGATCTGATCTACACATTACAGATCTAACCTTAAAGGGCAAAATAGCCCACCTCATAAAAATAGAATGATTTAATAGCACACACTAAATAATAAAAAACCGCCATGGAGGCGGTTTTTCTTTCTCTACGTTTTAATGATTTACTGCTCTTTTAACATCGGGAATCCTAAGCGTTCACGGGATTCATAGTAGCTCTTAGCCACCATACTCGCCATTTGACGCACACGTAAGATATAGCCCTGACGCTCTGTTACTGAGATCGCCTTACGTGCATCGAGCAGATTAAAGAGGTGGGAGGCTTTTAATACCATCTCGTAAGCAGGTAGCGTTAATCCCGCTTCAATCAGACGGGTAGTCTCTTTCTCATAAAAATTGAAGGAGGAGAAGAGAAATTCAACATCAGCATAATTAAAATTATAATCCGACTGCTCCACCTCATTTTGGTGATAGACATCTCCATAAGTGATCGTACCAAAAGGCCCTTCTGACCAGATAAGATCGTAGACGCTCTCCACATCTTGCACATACATTGCAAAACGCTCTAAACCGTAGGTAATCTCCCCCATAACTGGTTTACACTCTAAACCACCCGCCTGCTGGAAATAGGTAAATTGCGTCACCTCCATTCCATTGAGCCAAACTTCCCAGCCTAAACCCCAGGCACCTAAGGTGGGGGACTCCCAATCATCTTCAACAAAGCGAATATCATGCTTCTCTGTATCGATTCCGAGCGCTTCTAACGAGCCTAAATAGAGCTCCTGCATATTTTCAGGCGAAGGTTTAATCACCACCTGAAATTGGTAGTAATGTTGAAGACGATTAGGATTCTCTCCATAACGCCCATCTGTAGGACGGCGTGAGGGCTGAACATAAGCCGCAGCCCAAGGCTCTGGCCCAAGCGCCCGTAAAAAAGTGGCTGAGTGGAATGTCCCCGCTCCAACCTCAATATCGTATGGTTGGAGCACCGCACACCCCTGCTTAGCCCAATACTCTTGGAGCGTTAAAATAATCTCTTGAAACGTCATCTTCTTCATACATTATCTTCCATCTTCAATAAATAGATCGCGTTGCAACGCCATCATGGGATCATCCTCTTGGGAGGATTTTGGCGGCAACATCTCAATAGGGAGCTCTGAACCATCACGGAAACGATGCTCTCGTTGTGGAACAGGAATCTCAATATTATGCTTCTTAAGCGCTGTATCAATCGCCCAATAGTACGCCGCTCTTACACTATTTGGGCGCTTTACAGAGCGGGCTGTGAGCCATACAACAAGCTCAAATTCATAGTAGTATTCACAAAAGTTAGTTAACCAGACGGCAGGATTTCGCCCTGGAATTCCTTTTAAAGTGTGGGGTAACTCTTCAGCTGCTTCCAATACCGCTTGACGCACAATCTCCTTATCCGTTCCATACGCCACTCTAAATGGGTAACGCATTCGCCGTTGAGGCTCTTTGAGCGTCCAGTTGAGCATTTTAGTATTGATAAATTCTGAGTTGGGGATGATGATATCGACATTATCGTTATCCCGAATAATGGTTGCGCGAACATTAATCTCCTTCACCTCACCCCAAAGAATACGGGTGTTTTGACGATCTTGTAGTTCAATAAAATCCCCAACCTTAATCGAGCGTTCAAAGAGCAGAATCAACCCTGAAACGAAGTTGTTCACAATCGATTGCAACCCAAACCCGAGACCAATCGCAAGCGCCCCCGCCACTAACGCGAAATTAGTGAAATCGATTCCAATTGTCGTAAGCGCAACAAAGAAGCCTAAAATAATTAAGCCGTAATAGCCGAGCCGCCCAATAATATAGTAGATGGGGAGCTTCTCATCTCCGCGCCGATTCCCCTGATAGTAGAGGAAACGGTTGAGCCAATAGGCAACCCACCAACTCGCCCCTAAAATGAAGAGGAATTGAGCAAAGTTGAGAGCGGAAACGGGTGTATCTCCCACTTTGAAGAGCGCTGTTGTGGCCGCTTTCTTCACCCAATTCCAACTATTTTTAATGGCGCTTTTACTCTTAGTGAGCCAATTTTGAAAGACCCCTTGATAGTAGAGCAGCTGCTTCTCCACAATATTGATAAGAAAATAGGCGTCTAACACATCGGTCTGTAACTTCTGTAGAAGAACAGAGATCTCCTGCACAAGATTGAGTCGATCACGCGCCATCTCCACTAAAAAGGCTTGCTCTTCCGATAAACGAGCATCCGCATCTGCTAAAAATTGATTTGAAAGGGTGCGCTCCACCTCATTCTGATTGAGCCAATCGTTAATCTTCACCTGAAGCTCTTGAAGCTCACGATTTCGAGCACTGATATTGTTCTGAATCTCAATATCGTCAATCTCCCCCTCCTCTGAGAGGAGACTCAAGGAGTCTTGTTCATTGAGGTAGATCAGAAACTTTACCCGAGCTGAAGCGAGATTGATCTTAGCTCTTAACGCTCTCTGTGCACGAAAACGGGCGACTGCTCGATCTTCCGCCGTCTCTTCAGTCGTCACTAAAATCTGCGCCTGCTCCCGTAAAAGACGACTATTTGCTTCCTTTATCGCATTTGTAGCATCTGCAATCCGTTTTTTAAGCGATTCTTGCTCTTCAGGAGAGAACTCTAATCGCTTAATCGCCGTCTCTTTATGCTTCTCTGTCTCGGTAAGTGAATTTTTCTGCAATTCAAGCGCTCGTCTTTGTAGCCGTAAACGCTCCTCAATTAGAGAGACCTCCGTCTGCATCAAAATCAGCTCAAGACTGCTATTTAAGCGCTGAGGATTGAAACGATCCGCCTCAAGATAGCTTAAAAGCGCTGTATCTCGCTGTCGAACAAGAGTTCTTAACTGGGCATCCTGATCTTTCACATCAAGCTCAACCCGCTTGATCTGTGTTTTGTAATCCCGCTCTCGATGCAAAATCGTCATCAACTGCTCAAGACTATAGTGCTCCTGAGCAGGAAGCGTTGCATCAGGGGTCGGATTTGGCATAAATTTTAACCGCAAATAGGCGGTAAAGTTTGCACGAATATGTGCAACTTGCGTATTTAACTCCCGCTGTACCTCAGGATCTTCAGCATCTACTCGCTCATCAAGCGCTTTAAGAAATTGATCGATTCTGCTCTTAAGCTCCTCCTCTTCAGTTGCTGAAGAGAAGTAGTGCCACCACTCCGCTGTAAGATTAACAGGATCGGGCAGCTGCGCATCACGGCGCTCCCCCTCATCGTGCAGAGTCTGTTGTAAAATATTATTAAAGGGGTGTGTTTGAGCGAATAGTGGAGTGATAAAGAGTAAGAGCATGAGCCATAGAGTGAGCCCGCTCTTTTTTAATCCTCTAATCGTCATCTTTCAATCCTTTCTCTAAAATTGCCCCTCATGCGCCCAAGCAGTAAGAGTTCTTAACCAAACTCTACGATTCATATATAATGAGCGCTCTAAATATCGAGCCATTATATAAGGTCTATGAGGTTTTTTGTGAGTAATAACGAAAAAAATTCCCCTTCAGTGGAGTCGCTTCTCGCATCGCTTGATCGTATTGTTGAAGCACTCGAATCGGGCGAGTTATCGCTAGAAGAGTCGATGCAAAAGTATGAGGAAGGGATTCGTCTTACTCGCCAATGTCATCAATCTTTAGAAGCAGCAGAAGCGCGTATTGAAGCGCTCTCTTCAGAAGAGAGGAGTCGTGGATGAATAATCAGTGGCTTTATGAGAAGCTCAAGGCGTTTGAAGCCTATTATGCTCACTATTTAGAGGAGATTGATGCCCCTTTAGAGCTAAAATCAGCAATGAAGTACTCCGCCCTCAATGGTGGGAAGCGGGTCCGTGCACTCCTCACCATCGCAACAGGAGCGATCTTTCAGACAGAAGAGCGAATCCTCTTCCCAATCGCTGCTGCTATTGAGATGATTCACTCCTACTCCCTTGTGCATGATGATCTACCTGCAATGGATGATGACGATATGCGTCGTGGTCAACCCTCATGCCATCGTCAATATGATGAAGCAACCGCTATTTTAGTTGGGGATGCTCTGCTAAGTGAGAGCTTCTCCCTTCTCTCCCGCATCGATCTGCCTGCTGAAAAAGTTATTTCACTCATTAAACTGATTAGCGACGCTTCTGGTGCTAGCGGCATGGTTGGAGGTCAATTTGATGATCTTGATGCTGAAAAGAGAAGGATCTCTCTTGAGCAATTACAATCGATCCATCAACGTAAAACAGGCGCTATTATTAAAGCTTCAATCCTCTCCGCCCTCATCGCTAGCAGTAGTCGCGAAGAGGATTATCAACACTTCTCCAATTTTGCAACAGAGATTGGGCTCGCCTTCCAGATTAAGGATGATATTCTCGATGTAGAGGGGACGACCGAAGCGCTTGGAAAAGTCGCAGGACGTGATGAAGCGCAACAAAAATCTACCTATACTTCACTCTTAGGGCTTGATGGGGCAAAAAAAGCGCTACAAACTTCTGTTGAACATGCTAAAAAACTCTTTCAACACTACCCTAATCACTCAGAGCCTCTCGCTGCTTTAACCACCTATATTTTAGAGCGCAACCATTAAGCGCAATCATTAAAAACTATGAAATCTTATCCTCTGCTTGATCAAATCTACTCTCCCGATGATCTAAAAGGGCGCTCCGTAAGCGAATTGGAAACGATCGCTTCAGAATTGAGAGCATTCCTAATTGAGAGCGTTCTAAAGAGTGGTGGACACTTCGCCTCTGGGCTTGGAGTGATAGAGCTCACTGTTGCGCTTCACCATGTATTCAATACCCCTCACGATGCGATTATCTGGGATGTGGGGCATCAAGCGTATCCTCACAAAATTTTAACCAAACGCAAAGAGGCGATTCACACTATTCGACAAAAGGGGGGGTTAAATCCTTTCCCCTCCCCCTTTGAGAGTGAATATGATGCTTTTGGTGTAGGACACTCTTCAACATCGATCAGCGCAGCAATTGGAATGTCGATTGCAGCTAAACTGAGAGGGGATGAAGATCAGCAATTTATTGCCGTAATTGGTGATGGTGCTTTAACGGCAGGGCAAGCCTTTGAAGCGCTCAATCATGCAGGAGATATTGACGCCAACATCTTGGTAATTCTCAATGATAACAATATGTCGATCTCTCCCAATGTTGGAGCGCTCAATAAGATGTTGACTCGAACACTCTCCAACCCTCTTTTGCAATCCGTTCGTAGTGAAGGAGCACGTATTTTAGAGCAGCTTCCCTTCTCACACGCTCGTGATTTAGCAAAGAAGACAGAGGAGCAGATTAAAGGATTTATCGCTAATGAGAGCACCATTTTTGAAGAGTTTGGCTTTCAATACTTTGGAGCGATCGATGGGCACGACCTCCCCACTCTTCTAAAGACTCTAAAAAATCTAAAGCAGAAACGGGGGCCAAAACTGCTCCACATCATCACTAAAAAGGGTCGGGGTTATGAAGAGGCAGAAGCTGAGCCTGTCACCTTCCATGCAGTATCAGGCACTCCCAAAGTAGAGGCAAAGGCTAAAGCGAAAAAGATGACTTATACCCAAGTCTTCTCCCGCTGGCTCTGTGAAATGGGGGCAGAAGAATCTAAACTCACCGCCATCACTCCAGCGATGCGTGAAGGCTCAGGGTTAGTAGAATTTAGTGAAAAATATCCGGATCGCTATTTTGATGTAGCGATAGCAGAGCAACACGCTGTCACACTTGCTGCGGGAATGGCTGTAGAGGGATTAAAACCAGTAGTTGCAATCTACTCCACTTTTTTACAGCGTGCCTATGATCAATTGATTCATGATGTTGCATTGCAGAATCTTCCCGTTCTTTTTGCAATTGATCGTGCAGGAATTGTAGGCCCAGATGGTGCAACCCATTCGGGCACCTTTGATCTCGCCTATCTTCGCACCATTCCTAATATGATTATTATGGCTCCTAGCGATGAGCAAGAGGCGTATCGAATGCTCTCTACTGGCTTTCATGCTAATGCCCCAGCAGCGGTTCGTTACCCTAGAGGGGCAGGAATCGGTGTAACGCCAGATTTCAGTGATCTCACCCCACTTCCAATCGGTAAAGCTAACATAATTCAAGAAGGGGAAGAGATTGCAATCATTAATATCGGGGCAATGATCGAATGCTCAAAAATAGTGGCTGAGCACTTCAATGCCTCTTTAGTTGATCTACGATTTGTAAAACCTCTCGATAAGAACCTGCTCACTGAGCTTGCGAAGAATCACTCCCTCATCATCACCATAGAGGATGGCGCTATTTTAGGGGGAGCAGGGTCAGGAATTCGTGAATTTTTTGATCTTAAAAATATTGAATGCAGAATGTATCACTTCGGAATTGATGATCGTTTCCCAATTCATGGAGAGCGAAGTGAGGTGCTGGCTGACTTTAATCTCACACCCGAAGCAATCATCAATAAAATTGAAGCGATAAAATAGAAAAAGCGCCTCTATCAGGCGCTTAAATATTATCTTATTTAAATCTAAGAGCGTTAGAGTACTTCTCTTTGAAATTCAAAAAGCTCATTAATCCCCTTCTCTCCCAACGCTAACATCTCTTTAAGCTCAATTGCGGAGAAAGCCTGCTCCTCAGCAGTCGCCTGTAATTCAATAAAATTGCCGTAATGATCCATAATAATATTCATATCAGTATCGGCACGGCTATCTTCAGGATAATCGAGATCTAACATCGGCTCCCCCTCAACAATGCCAACTGAGATCGCTGCAATCTGGCGCTCGATAGGATTCTCATCAATCAATCCATCTGCCAACATCTTTTCAACTGCTCTCTCTAAAGCGATATAAGCCCCTGTAATAGCAGCGGTTCGTGTTCCACCATCCGCCTGAAGAACATCACAATCAAAAGTAATCGTATACTCTCCAAGCTTCTCTAAGTTGACAGCCGCACGTAACGAACGTCCAATTAAACGCTGAATCTCTTGTGTACGTCCAGATTGTTTGCCTCTCGCAGCCTCTCGTTGTGAGCGAGTATGAGTTGAACGGGGCAACATTCCATACTCTGCGGTGATCCATCCACGCCCTTCGCCTCGTAAAAATCGGGGTACCCCCTCTTCAACAGAAGCGGTACAAAGTACCTTAGTATTACCAAAACAGCTCAATACAGAACCTTCACCATGAATGGTAAAATCGGGAATAAATTGAATCTCTCTCAACTCATCATTTTTTCTATCTGCTCTGCGCATCGCTTATCCTCTAAATTTTTAATAAAAAAAAACTACTTATATTTACATAAGTAGTTTTATATTCAACTTAGGCTTAACTCTAAAATTACTTGCCTCTAAAAACGATACGACCTTTTGTTAAATCATAAGGTGTTAACTCAACTTTAACTCGGTCACCAGTGAGAATACGGATATAGTTTTTACGCATTCTTCCTGAAATATGAGCAGTAATAACGTGGCCATTATCGAGTTCTACTCTAAATTGAGTATAGGGAAGCGTTTCGGTAACGGTCCCTTCCATTTCAATATGATCTTCTTTTGACATAAATCCTGTATCGTTTGTTAAATTAAGAATTCGTTGGTCGGGACAGCAGGATTTGAACCTACGACCCCTTGCACCCCATGCAAGTGCGCTACCAGACTGCGCCATGCCCCGAACGAGAAAGTAATATACTAAATAAAAGTCTAAATTGCAACCCTTAAAAGGACTATTCGATCAGCCCCCCACCAAGTGCTGAATAGAGCGCGATACTATTCATAATCTGCTCATAATATGTTCTTAAAAGTGCCTGATTTGCACTAAATTGTGAACGTTGCGCATCGAGAACATCAAGATAACTTGCAATTCCATTGTTATATAAAAGATTCGCTAATCGTAGCTGCTCAGAGGTGGTTGCTACAAGATTTCTCTGTGATCTCAATTGACGCTCAAGTGGTGCGCGAGAAACGAGCCCATCTGAAACTTCACGGAAAGCGGTCTGAATCTTCTTCTCATAATTTGCGATTGCAATATTTTTTCTAATCTCAGAGAGCTCAACATTCGCCTTCAACTTACCCCAATTAAAGATAGGTATTGCGATTGAGGGTGAAAAACTCCACGTCGCAGTATCCCCTTCAAAAAGATTGGAGAAGCTGCTAGAGATCGAGCCTGCTGTTGTTGTAAGACTAATGCTTGGGAAGAATGCTGCTCTTGCAGCCCCAATATTTGCATTCTCAGCCTTCAACTCATACTCAGCTGCCATAACATCAGGTCGCGTTAAAAGAACCTCTGAAGGTAATCCTGCGGGTAACGCTTTTAGAAGTGCATGATTTCTTAGAGGGACTCGTTTACTGCCCGCATCATCCGGCACATTCCGCCCTACAAGTTCATGTAACGCATTTTTAGCTACTGCCACTTGACGCTCATAAACAGCTACTTCAATCTTGGCACTATGGACCTGCCCCAATGCTTGTGCAAGATCAAGATCATTCGCAATTCCTGCATCAACCTGCTGCTTTACAAGATTATAGGAGGCTTGATTGGCAGAGAGTGTGCGACGAGCTAAGGCTAGCTGCTCTGTCGCTAATTGCTCTGTCATATAGCTTCGCGCCACTTGCGCTACAATCGCAATGTGCGTCGCCTTCTGCCCTTCAACTGACGCAAGATACCGATTAAGCGCTGCATCATTTAATGATTTTACACGCCCAAAAAAGTCTAATTCAAAAGAGCTCACCCCAATATCGACATTGTAACGCTCACTAATTCTATTACCGCCTAGTGGGTTTGCTGGCGATTTACTGCGAGAGAATCCACCTCCAGCATTCAGACTCGGGAGACGATCTGCGTCGGTAATACGATGGGCCACTCGAGCTGCCTCTACATTTAGAAGCGCAACTCTTAAATCTCGATTATTATCTAAAGCGAGGGAAATATACTCTTGAAGACGCTCATCCTTAAAGTATTGTCGCCAACCCAATTGGTGGGCCGCAAGCTCCGTCTTCTCAGAGAGCTCTGCTGCTGGGAATACAGCTTCCACAGGCATAACAGGACGCTCATATTCAGGAGCCATCGAACATGCCGCCACAAAGAGCGGAACGCCAACATAGAGTAATACTTTCTTCATAGAGATAACCTTATTTAGAGTCGCAATTATTCTTATTAAATAACGCCCAATTATAGCAATTGACAACTAAGTTGTCATGGAAGTTTTAAATACTCCCATATTTATAGAAGCGCTTCTGCCAATAATCGTTAATCTGGGTTACCTCAACCGCTTTTCCTGAACTAGGGGCATGGAGCATTTTGTTATCCCCCATGTAGATTCCTACATGAGAAACGGTCTTCCCATTTACTTTAAAGAAGATTAAATCGCCAACTTTAGGCTCATCCGTCGTTTTGAAGAAAGCTGCCTGATCACGCGATGTACGAGGAACTTTAATCCCCGCTTGTGCATACGTATATTCAACTAATCCACTGCAATCGAAACCATGTCCAGGCTTATTTCCCCCAAAAAGATATTGAGTGCCGAGCTGCGATTTAGCCGCAGTGAGAATCTGCGCTCGATGAGGCTCTTTCTTAATAGGTGAAGATTTAGGTTCAGCATTTTTCATTGAGCCACACGCATTGAGTACAAAGAGTGCGCTCACTAATAGAAGTGGTTTAACTTTTGTCATGTTTTTTCGTAATCGACGCTCAGTGATGAGCTCAATCCCTGCTATAATTTTAAGAATGCTAATAAATTCCGCTATTCTACAGAGAAATTTCTTCAAAGGTAACTACAATCTATGGCAAAAATGGCGCTTAACGAAAAAATCATCATCATCCATACCGATAATCAGACGGCACAAATGCTCGCTCGTAAACTAAGAGGGGAGAAGATCTTCACCGAGATTTTATCAATTCCCTCATTAAATGAATCACTTGCTAACAATGAGCCGATTAAAGGGATTATCAGCGATAATATTGAAAAAATAGAGTCTCTCCTTGATGAGAAAAAAATCTCTCTCCCCCTCTATAGCTTTAAAGATACATTAACGGAAGAGTGTGATAATAGTGAAATTGTCGCCTTTGCACTTAACGAGTGTGGTATTCAACCTGAATGGACGATTGAGCGCTTTATCGAACGCTCAATCGAGGAGATTCGAGCAACGGTTGGTGATGAAGAGGTAATTCTTGGTCTTTCAGGAGGCGTCGATTCTTCTGTTGTTGCAGCGATGATTCATCGCGCCATCGGCAAGCAGCTCACTTGTGTTTTTGTTGATACTGGCCTACTTCGACTCAACGAAGGGGATGATGTCATGCGCACATTTGCTCAAAATATGGGGGTAAATGTGATTCGAGTTAATGCTGAAGCGCGCTTTTTAGAGGCTCTTAAAGGGGAGAGTGACCCTGAAAAGAAACGTAAAATTATTGGCGGACTCTTTGTAACTCTCTTTGAAGAGGAATCTCGTAAATTGAGCAGCGCTAAGTGGCTAGCTCAGGGAACGATCTATCCCGATATTTTAGAATCGATGGCAACTAAAGAGGGAAAAGTTGCAGTTAAATCTCACCATAATGTTGGTGGATTGCCTGAAGATATGGAGTTGAAACTTCTTGAGCCCCTCAAAAATCTATTCAAACATGAAGTGAGAGAGGTTGGGGTTGCACTTGGTCTCCCTGCCGATATGGTCTATCGCCACCCCTTCCCTGGACCTGGTCTTGGAGTGCGCATTTTAGGGGAGATCAAAAAAGAGTATGCAGATATTCTAAGAGAAGCTGACCATATCTTTATTGAAGAGCTCCGCAAATTTGGTTATTACGACAAAACTTCACAAGCATTTGCCGTTTTTATCCCCGTCAAATCGGTAGGCGTTTCTGAAGGGAAGCGAGTTTATGATTATGTCATCGCTCTAAGAGCTGTGGAGACAATCGACTTTATGACAGCTCGAGCCGCCCACCTCCCCTACGAGCTCATTGAGAGCGCTTCTAATCGTATCATTAAAGAGGTAAATGGCGTTTCTCGCGTGGTATACGATATCTCAAATAAACCGCCTGCAACAATTGAGTGGGAGTAATATTCTCGCTATTATAGAAATCAGTTTAAAGAGGTTTTTAGATAGTCTAAAACCATTATTTTAGGAGTAATCAAGAGTATTATGCGTATCGTTCTTTTAGGTGCCCCTGGTTCAGGAAAAGGCACACAAGCGGCAAACATTGTAAAAAAATATGGCGTAGAGCATATCTCTACGGGGGATCTTCTCCGTGAAGAGGTAGCTCAAGGGACAGAGCTCGGTATCGAAGCGAAAAAAATCATGGATGCAGGCAATCTTGTATCGGATGATATCGTTCTTGGAATGATTAAAAATAGAATCGCTAAGAATGAGAATGGCTTTCTTCTCGATGGTTTCCCCCGCAATATTAATCAAGCAGAACTCCTTGATGAGCTTCTCGATGAGTTAGGTAAGCCGATCGACAAGGTGATTCATTTTAATGTCTCATTTGATGTGATTAAAGAGCGTCTTCTTGCTCGTGGTCGCTCTGATGATAATGAAGAGACAATCAATAACCGTCGCCGCGTATATGAGAAAGAGACTTATCCATTAGTGGACCACTACACAATTCAAGGTAAATTAAAAACAATTGAAGGTGTAGGGAATGTAGATGATATCAGTAACGAGATCTTTGAAGCACTAGAAGCTTAAGTTATCATTCAGCATCAACATTGAATCATGAAAAAGCTGCCACTTGAGCAGCTTTTATTTTTAGAGAAAATCGATTATGTCTAAACGCTTAAAAACAGCACTGCTCTATCTACTTGGAACTCTCTTTGTCATCGGTAGCGCCTACTTTATGACTCCGATCTTTAATCCTGTTGTCCACACAAAGACAACCACTGAACCTTTCTGGGTGACCCGTTTAAATGGGGAGAATCTCTCAGTATTTGGATTAACCCTTAACGAATCCTCCCTAGAAGATGCTCAAGCTGTATTTGGTAATCGATTGAGTCTATCGATCTTTAAAGAGGGGGAGAAACACCATTTAGAGGGATATTTTAGAGAATCTGCGGTTGGGGATGCAGAGGGGCTTCTCTTTTCAGGTCGCATCGCAATGACGCTAGAGCCACAAAAAGAGTTCGAGCACTACCCAATTGAAAAGTTTGAAGAGGATAAAAAATCGATCTCTACAAAACGAATTTATAACATTCAAGAAGATTTCTATCCCCTCTTTGCAGACGCAACAATCCGCTCTCTCTCCTTTATTCCTACCGCTATTCGTCTCAATGAGGAGGATATTCTAAATCGATTTGGCGACCCTGAAAAAATTCTCGACGAAAAGGGGAATAACTCCGCTCGTCACTATCTCTATCCGCAACAGGGAATCGATGTAGCGGTGGATCCAAAAGGCAAGTTACGAACAGTGATTCAATATATCTCGCCAAAAGATTTTCAAAAGAAAATAGTAGAGCCTATTACTCAATAGCAATAGGCTCTCTTAAAAGGATTAAAAAATTAGCTCGATTAAGGGGTAACTACTTTGTGTGGATAGACAATATAGCCCGATTCTAAAATCGAAGGCACTCCCATATGGCTCGTAATCACAGTCGTTACGAAGAGATACGCCTTTCGATCACGTGCAATTCTCTCTTGTGCACGAATGTTGTAATAGACAACACCGAAATCAAAATTCAATTTAGGCAACATCGTAAAGCTACCGATCTTTACATCTCTTGGCTGATAATCAGTGTGACTACTAATCTTCTCCAACACATCATTAATATCTTTCTGAGGAATAGGTTCACAATTAAAGCCGATATCATTGGGATCAAAACCACTTAATGCGGTACATTCTCCCCCATTAGTTGCTAAAAATTCCTCAATATCATCATAAGTCTTCAATCTATTAAGAATATCACTCTCAATATGATTGACTGCTTCAACTGCAACAACATCAGCGTGCGTCTTATCACTACCGAGCATTACAGTAGATGTTGTACTCTGTAACGTGCCGTACATTGATAAGACAACAATCAGAGCCAAAAAGAGAATCACCATAATAAAAGGGAGGATAAATCCTTCACTTTTATCGACTCTTTGAAAATTTCTTCTCATAATTTTATCCTTTAATACACCTTATCGGGATCTTCAAAACGAGGATTATTTAGACGAACAACCCGTGACATTGTAATTGGCGCCACTACCCCGTAAGGATCATTAAGTGTAAAGGTATACTTCACACTACGAATTAAATAGGTTGGCTTAAGCGTTGGTGAATCGATAGGAACTAATTGAGGAGCCTTACCATTGGCATAGTTTTTATCCTCAAGAAGACGAAACTGCTCAGGTGACACATACTCACGAACGTAGGGATCTTCACTATTTGAAGCAATACCGATCAGAATTTCAAAATTCTCAACATCTGTCTCAAGGCGCTGCATCGTAGGAGCTTTCCCATCTCTATCACTTATATTGTAGCGATGGAATACAAAGAGCTCTTTCTCATTCCCAGCAGCATCACTCCCATACTTATAGCCAGTTGTCTGTAAGATTCTTTCATAAAGATCAACAATCTGATTATCAGTCAGTGAACCATTAATTGCATACTTTTTACCTTTTCGGAAAGGCTCACATGTCTCTCTAGATGTGTAGATTTTAGAGGTGTGTGGCACCTCATAGCTACTCACAGACATCCAACCTGAGGGGTCAACATTTCGTGCCGATGCAATTGGGATCAATTTATAGAAATTACTATTTCGGCTTCTCATAAGCGACGTTACAGAGAAGAATTCAGGATATTGGTTCCCCTCTGAATACGCTTTGGAAATATTGAAGCGTTTTGGCCCCATAAAATAGTAACTATCGATCTCATTCCACGCATTAAGAGCACCAGGTTGCTGATACTCATCTCTTTTTGCAAGAATGCCCCCTTGGTTATAATCTTCCCCTGTCAAGCAGCCTGTATAACCAGCGTCTTTCGTAATATATTCTAAATGGGATGCTAATAAACGTGCTCGCGATTGTAATCGATCCTCTAAACGGATCGCATTAACACGCTCTTTTAATTGAGCATAAAACGCTAAACCTGCAAACGAAAGAAAGAGCCCTATCCCCATAGCCACCATGAGCTCTATGAGGGTAACCCCTTTAATCCTACTTCTATTCATTACTTCTGCCCCCGTGCTAATTGAAAGCTCATCTTTTGCGGCTCAACTTGAGCACCACTCTCTAAGTCCATATTGTGGAGCGTTAAAGCGACGTGGTAATAATTAACGCCATCAACTGCCGCTCTGCTCACTTCAATATCTAACTCGCGATTAAAGGAGCGTAGATTTTCACTAATTTCGTAAAGATCCCGCTCAACTATAGTTGAGCCAGAAGAGCGTGGCGTAGAACCTAGTCGTCTTACCACATAGTTCTCCGCCTTTTCTGTATTGAGCTCTAAGCGATCTTGCACATCTTTAAAAATAACAATTGAACTTACATGGCCTCGATTTTCATACGCTAAATTGAGCGTCTTATTCTGAATTACCGCTAACCCTGCAACGGCAAAAGCCAATATTGCTACTGCGATCAGTGCCTCAAGCAGCAAGAAGCCCTTCTCTCTTCTAATTCTATTCTGCATTTAATATTTCTCCGAACAAAATCCAACACGCTCATCATCCCCTTCACCTGCACCATATTGGCGGAGATAAGGAATGAAGTTATTGACATATCCTACTGGAGTGAATGAACCACTTTGAGGATTAGGATTTTTGTAAAGGGGGAGACACAATCCAACTGTCGCTTGAAGTGATGGAGCTGATTCTACTGCTGATTCATGGTAGAAATTGAATCGTAAACCGCTAACAATCATACCACTTGGGTCAATAACAATTGCTCGCCCTTCTAATCCTTCAAATTCCACATGGCTCGGGTGGTAATCACCATCATCACTCGTAATCACTTCAAAACGGCGAAATCCGCTCCAATATTTAGAGAGATTTTTCCCCTCATCTTCTGGAGAGGCGAAAGTGATATACTCTTGACTTCTCAAGATATACTCCTCATTACTCTTCCACTCCGCTTTAAGTTGATCTAAAAACTTTTTAGCGCCATCTACCTTAGATAAATCATACTCATCTGAGTAGTAGAGCTTTTCAGGAATATAGCCTGTCATGATAAATTCCTGCCCCCAATAAGCGCGCTTCTTCACCTGCTTCTCTTTCTTATTTCCGCTATCAGGGTATGTAACGGTGGAACGATTTGGATCAGGAATGATAATAACGGGTCTTGCTGAGAGCGCTGCAATCTCTTGTGCTTCCTGAATAGAGGAGTAGATACGGTAAAGATCAGAATTCATTCTCTCTTTTACCATCAGCTTATGAAAAGCGGGCGCTGCAAAGAGTGCGAGAAGCCCTAAAATAAGCACGGTAAAGACAAATTCTAATAATGTAAATCCACGTTGATTTTTTATCATGCTTAATTTCTCCAGCAATTCTGTTTTCTACTTGATGGAGTCTTCTCATTTAGATGGTTGATCGTTAACTTACTACAAGGACCGAAGAAATCCCCTTTTTGAGAATGCGCTTCAATCTTAAAACTACCCGCATCACCAGAGATATAGTTCAATTTGTAGATTAACTGCTTACCGTAGTAGACATCAGAATTTTGATTCATCAAATCAATAATTTTACTGTTATTGTAACCAGCACGATTACGAAGACGCCACTCATGCGCCTGCCCCACCTTCTCAACCATTGCTTGATTCACAGCTACCAGCATCGATTTTTTTCGCTGAGATTGATAACTGTTCAAAGCAAAAAGTGACAATATTGAGAGAACTGCAACGACAATGATCAGCTCAATAAATGTCACTCCTTTTACTCTATATTTCATATATTTACCTCAATAAAAATTAGTTTTCGTATTGTACCAAAAGTATTCAATAACCGTTAACCTTCTTTTCTCTAAAGGGTATTAATTATTGAATAATCTTATTGATAATATAGCTAGTTGCTAATAACCCCATCGTTGCGGTTATCGTTACAATGGAGCCATATCCTCCACACTGAAGGCCGCTATTTGTACGTCCTTGTTGATTTGGCAAGCTATTTTCACTACTAAAAACAATAGGAATTTTAAATTTTTTAGGAGCAGGTGGGAAGTTGTGCTCCTTTCTTAAAGTTGCTCTTAAACGTGCAGCGAGCGGATCGTGATAGGTTGCGCTAATATCATCAATCATCAGCTGTTGCGCATCACTTTTCCCCCCTGCCGCTCCTGTAGAGATAATTTTATAACGGCGATATTTTGCAAATGCGATGAGCGCTGCTTTCACCTTCACCTCATCAATCGCATCTAAAATCCAAGTGGAGTGGCGATCACCAAAATCGAACTGATCGAGATTATCAGTCGTCAAGAACTGATCATAAATCACAACTTCACACTGCTCATTAATGAGCCCGATCCGTTCTCGCATCGCCTCCCCTTTCCCCATACCGAGCGTTGAGCTCAATGCATGTATCTGGCGATTAATATTACTCTCAGCAATAATATCGAGATCGATCATCGTGATCTTACCGACACCTGAGCGGGCAAGCGCTTCAACAGCCCACGAGCCCACCCCCCCAATTCCTGCCACAACCACATGGGATTGGGCTAACTTCTCTAAAGCATCAGAGCCATATAATCTTGAAAGAGCGGAAAATCGCCGATCATAATCTTGCGCCATAACTACTCCTAATTACGTTGACGACGCTGATTCTGTAGACGCAATTCAACTTTTCCAGAACCCTCTTCACTGCTTGAAGGTGCACCGCCGCCCAACTTAATTTTAAGCTGTACGTTATTCTTAGAGTCTGCATGTTCAATCGCTCTCTCTGCGCTAATTCGCCCCTCTTTATAGAGTTGCAATAATGCTTGGTCAAATGTGCGCATTCCCGTTGTACCGCCATTCTCCATCGCATCTTGAATCTTACCTAGCTCCCCCTTCTGAATTAATTCAGAAATATAAGGGGTGTTGAGCATCACCTCAACAGCGGGAACCAGTTTATTATCAACATCTCGCACTAAACGCTGAGAGATAATCGCTCGTAAGTTTAAGGATAGATCCGCTAAGAGCTGAGCACGCGCCTCTTCAGGGAAGAAGTTTACAATTCGATCGAGAGTACTCGGTGCGTTATTAGCGTGTAGCGTACTAAGGCAGAGATGCCCTGTAATAGAGAAGTTTAGTGTCGCTCGCATCACCTCACGATTACGAATCTCCCCGACCAAAATGACATCGGGAGCCTCTCGCATCGCTGATTCTAACGCTTTTTCATAACTATGTGTATCGATCCCAATTTCACGCTGACCGATGATAGAGCGATCATGCTCATACACATACTCAATAGGATCTTCAATCGTTAAAATATGGCCTGAAGAGGTTGCTGCACGGTGAGAGATCATCGAGGCTAAAGTTGTAGATTTACCACTTCCTGTTGCCCCTACAACAAGAATCAACCCTCGCTTCTCCATTACAAGATCTAAAAGAAGCGGAGGAAGGGAGAGATCCTCAATATTAGGGATAGTCGCATTGATGTAGCGCACAACCATCCCAATCTCCCCCCGTTGGTGAAAGACGTTGGCACGGAAGCGCCCAATCCCCTCAAAATTGAGCGCTAAGTTTAGCTCTAACTCCCGCTCAAACTCCTCAATCTGCTCTTTCGTAAGAAGTCCATAGATAATTTGCCGCACCATCTCAGGTGAGACAACCTGATCCCCAAGCGCTCGTACACGCCCATTAATTTTAATATTGACAGGAGCATTCGGATAGAGGAAAAGGTCCGATGCTTTGTACTGAACGACTAATCTAAAAAAAGGGATAATATCCATATGAACGACTCCTTAAATGATCGATGAGCAGGTCTGTAATTATAGGAATTAATCTTTGCGATCAAGCGCCTTACGCACTTTATCTAGAATACCATTTATAAAGCGATGACTCCCCTCTGATCCAAAGGTTTTTGTTAATTCTACCGCTTCATTAATTGCAACTTTATATGGGATATCGATCTGCTCTTTAAGCTCATACGTTCCAAGCCATAGTACTGCCCGCTCGATAGGGTCAATCTGCTCAATGGGGCGATTGAGAAAGGGCTCAATCAATGCATCATAAGCTTTTGACTCTTCAGTAATACGCTGCAAAAGCTGAGTAAAATACTCGCTACTCGCTTTAGAAAATTGAGGATTTTGAGCAAAATTCTGCATAATATCGGCGATCGCACTTTGTGAGATCTGCCATTCGTAGAGCGCTTGAATCGCAAAAGAGCGGGCTCGACTCCGCTGTTGAAAAAATTGCATTTTATTAGGTTTAGACACGGAAAAACCTCTAATTAATTTCATGAATAAAAAAGAAGAGTGCTCCTGCAAGGTACAGAAGCACTCCATATTAAACTACTTTTGCAGGGCGGGTAATTCTAAAATTACTGCTGCCCTTTCCGCTCATTGTGATAGATCAAACCTGTTCCCGCTGGAATGAGTCGACCAACAATTACGTTCTCCTTAAGACCTCGTAAATTATCACGCAAACCACGAACTGATGCATCGGTAAGCACTCGCGTTGTCTCTTGGAAAGAGGCCGCAGAGATAAAGCTATCCGTTGCAAGTGATGCTCGGGTAATTCCAAGAAGGATCGGCTGATAGAGTGCTGGAACTTTTCCTTCCTCTTCTAGCTTCTCATTGATCGCTAAAATATCGACATATTCGAGCTCTTCGCCACGGATAAGATCACTATCGTTCGGCTCTAATACCTGAACCTTGCGGAGCATTTGACGGATAATCACCTCAATATGCTTATCTGAGATCTTAACCCCTTGGAGACGGTAAACATCTTGAATCTCTTTAACAAGATACTCAGCTAGCGCCTTCACACCAAGCAATCTGAGGATATCGTGTGAGCTAAGCTCTCCATCAACGATAATCTCCCCTTTCTCAACAGACTCCCCTTCAAAGACGTTCACATGACGCCATTTTGGAATGAGCTCTTCATGTGCATCCCCTTCAGGAGGTGTAATGATAAGGCGCTGTTTACTCATCGTCTCACGACCAAAGCTCACTACACCAGAGATCTCAGCGAGAATCGCCGCCTCTTTTGGACGACGAGCTTCAAAGAGGTCAGCAACACGGGGTAGACCACCTGTAATGTCGCGCGTCTTCGATGATTCTTGCGGAATACGAGCTAACGCATCCCCCACATTAACAATATCACCATCTGAGAGGTTGACGATCGCTCCAACAGGTAGCGTATATGCCGCTACAACATCTGTTCCTGGAATATTAAGCTCATTACCATCCTCATCCACGATGTAGATCGTTGGACGGCTCTCACTGCGAGAAGTACCACGCTGCTTAGGATCTTCAACTAAAAGGCTGCTCAATCCCGTCATCTCATCTGTTTGACGCTGAACGTTGATCCCCTCATTGAAATCTACAAACTTAACGCGACCAGAGACTTCAACAACAACGGGATGCGTATGAGGATCCCACGTTGCAACGATATCACCGATATTAACTTCACCCCCCTCGTTCACTGTAATTACAGCACCGTAGGGAACTTTGTATCGCTCACGATTACGTCCATACTCATCAGAGATTAAGATCTCTCCTGAGCGTGATGTTGCAACAAGGTGTTTATCCTTATTCTCAACCGTCTTCAGGTTAACAAGCTCTAAAGTACCTTTTGTTTTAACCTGTACGCTAGAGACTGCCGCCGAACCTGATGCTGCTCCCCCGATGTGGAACGTACGCATCGTAAGCTGTGTACCAGGCTCACCGATCGATTGAGCTGCAATAACTCCAACCGCTTCACCAGGATTAACTAAATGGCCTCGAGCTAGATCTCGTCCATAACATTTTGCACAGAGTCCGTAGCGGTTTCGGCAAGTGATCGGCGAACGAACAATTACCTCATCAACACTCGCCTCATCTAAACGATCAACCGCATCTTCATCAAGAAGGAGTCCCGCTTCGAAAAGCACTTCATCACTTCCCGGTAGATAGACCTCTTCAGCAGTTACAAGTCCTAATACTCGTTCACGAAGTGGAACAACAACATCGCCGCCTTCAATGATTGGACGCATCTCTAAACCATCGGTCGTACCACAATCTTCAGATGTGATCACCAAATCTTGAGCAACGTCTACAAGACGACGAGTTAAGTAACCAGAGTTTGCTGTTTTAAGTGCCGTATCCGCAAGACCTTTACGAGCACCGTGCGTTGATACGAAGTACTGAAGAACGTCGAGTCCTTCACGGAAGTTAGCAGTAATCGGTGTTTCAATGATTGAACCATCAGGTTTTGCCATCAATCCACGCATTCCCGCAAGCTGACGAATCTGTGCCGCACTTCCTCGAGCACCTGAGTCTGCCATCATAAAGATAGAGTTGAAGGAGTCTTGAGTTACCTCTTCACCCGTCTCTTCATCAACGACCGTCTCAGTTCCTAAATTATCCATCATCGTCTTCGCAACTTCTTCGTTTGTGCGAGACCAGATATCGATCACTTTATTGTAGCGCTCTCCGTTCGTTACTAAACCTTGCGCGTACTGAGCCTGAACCTCTTTCACCTCCTCCTCAGCTGCTTCGATAATGGCATCCTTCTCATTAGGAATAACCATATCTTCATAGTTGAGAGAAGTTCCTGAACGCATTGCGTAGTAGAAACCTTCATACATTAAGCGGTCGGCGAAAATTACGGTCTCTTTCAGACCTAAACGGCGATAACACGCATTGATCAGCGTTGAAATTGCTCGTTTAGCTAATGGCTTATCAATCAGCTCATAAGGTAGACCTTCAGGCAGAATCTCTGAAAGAAGAATACGACCAACCGTTGTGTAGACACGGCGATAGCGCTCCCCCTCTTCTGCATCTTCAAACATTGAGATAGGAAGGCGAACGTACACTTTCGCATGAACATCGAGCTCTTTCATCTCATATGCACGATGTACCTCTTTACTATCTGCAAAATAACGCCCTTCCCCTTTCGCATTCACCTTTTCACGGGTCATATAGTAGAGTCCAAGAACAACGTCCTGCGAAGGTACGATGATCGGCTCACCATTTGCAGGTGAAAGAATGTTATTTGAAGACATCATGAGCGCACGCGCTTCAAGCTGTGATTCAATCGAGAGAGGAACGTGAACCGCCATCTGGTCCCCGTCGAAGTCCGCGTTAAAGGCAGTACAGACAAGCGGGTGGAGCTGAATCGCTTTACCTTCAATAAGAACTGGTTCAAACGCTTGAATACCGAGTCTGTGAAGGGTTGGTGCACGGTTTAAGAGCACTGGATGCTCTGTAATCACATGCTCAAGAATATCCCAAACTTCAGGCACTTCTCGCTCAACCATTCGCTTAGCAGCCTTGATAGTGCTAGAGATTCCACGCTTAATTAGCTGTGAGAAGATAAAAGGCTTAAAGAGTTCAAGCGCCATCTGCTTTGGCAGACCACACTGGTGAAGACGAAGGGTTGGTCCAACAACAATGACTGATCGACCTGAGTAGTCAACACGCTTACCAAGTAAGTTTTGACGGAAACGCCCCTGCTTACCCTTAATCATATCTGCAAGCGATTTAAGAGGGCGCTTATTAGCTCCTGAAATTGCACGTCCTCGACGACCATTATCGAGTAGAGAGTCAACAGACTCCTGAAGCATACGCTTCTCGTTACGCACGATAATATCGGGCGCACCGAGCTCTAATAGACGATGAAGACGATTATTACGATTGATCACACGACGATAAAGATCGTTAAGATCAGAGGTCGCGAAACGTCCTCCATCGAGCGCAACAAGTGGGCGTAAATCGGGTGGAAGAACGGGTAAACAGGTAAGAATCATCCACTCAGGCTTATTTCCTGATTCAATAAATGATTCAATCAATTTTAAACGGCTAGAGATCCGCTTAAAGCGAGTCTGTGAGCGGGTTTCTGCAAGCTCTTCACGCAGCTTTGATGCCTCTTCTTGAAGATCGAGTGCTTTAAGAAGCTCTAAAATCGCCTCCGCCCCCATCCGTGCATCAAAATCATCCCCATACTCTTCAATTGTCTCTAAAAACTCTTCATCAGAGAGAATCTGACCATGCTCAAGTGGTGTTAAACCTGGTTCTACTACTACGAACGATTCAAAGTAGAGAATCTTTTCAATATCACGAAGCGTCATATCGAGCAGAAGACCGATACGGCTTGGAAGTGATTTTAGATACCAGATATGTGCAACGGGTGATGCGAGTTCAATATGCCCCATACGCTCACGACGTACTTTAGCTTGAGTCACCTCAACACCACATTTTTCACACACCATGCCACGATGCTTTAAGCGCTTATACTTACCACATAAGCACTCATAATCTTTAGTTGGTCCAAAGATTTTGGCACAGAAGAGCCCGTCCCGCTCTGGGCGGAACGTGCGATAGTTGATCGTTTCAGGCTTTTTAACCTCACCGTGAGACCACCCACGAATCATTTCGGGCGATGCTAAACCGATTTTGATCGCTTCAAATTCGGTTGGGTCATCCTTGTGAAATAAATTTAATAAATCATTCATTCTCTATATTCCCATCTATAAGTGTTTGAGTAGCAAACGATGCTGTTTACTTGTTCTTTTCCTGATCTGTTGTGATGTTGATTCCTAATGAGCGAATCTCTTTCACTAAAACGTTGAATGATTCAGGCATTCCAGCGTTGATACTATGGTCTCCGCTAACGATATTCTTGTAAACGGCTGTTCTTCCCGCAACGTCATCCGATTTAACGGTGAGCATCTCTTGGAGTGTGTATGCCGCTCCATAAGCTTCAAGTGCCCAAACCTCCATCTCACCGAAACGCTGTCCACCAAATTGTGCTTTACCACCTAAAGGTTGCTGCGTTACAAGCGAGTAAGGTCCTGTTGAGCGTGCGTGCATCTTATCGTCAACCAAGTGGTTGAGTTTAAGCATATACATATACCCAACCGTTACAGGACGATCGAACTGATCTCCCGTACGCCCATCATAAAGAATCGTCTGTCCAGACTCTGGAAGATCCGCTAGGCGGAGCATGCGGCGCATCTCCTCTTCAGAAGCCCCATCAAATACTGGGCTCGCCATCGGAACACCATCTTTAAGATTTTCACAAAGCTCGATGATCTCATCGTCGCTAAAGCTATCGAGATCAACTGTTTGAGCACTCTCATCCTTGTTGTAGATCTCTTCTAAGAAGGCGCGAAGCTCAGAGACTTTTCTCTTCTCACGAAGCATCCCTTCAATCTTAGTTCCAAGCCCTTTAGCCGCCCACCCTAAGTGAGTCTCTAGAATCTGCCCAATGTTCATTCGAGAAGGAACCCCTAATGGGTTAAGACAGATATCAACAGGTGTTCCATCTTCCATAAAAGGCATATCCTCTTCAGGAACAATCATAGAGACAACCCCTTTGTTCCCGTGACGTCCCGCCATCTTGTCCCCAGGCTGAAGATGACGCTTAACCGCAAGATAGACTTTAACCATCTTCAATACGCCAGGAGCTAATTCATCTCCTTGTGTCAATTTCTCACGCTCAGACTCAAACTTAAGCTCGCTCTCTTTGCGTTGCTGATCAAGAAGCTTCTTCGCTTTTGCAAGCTCATCTTTAGCCTCATCAGACTTCAACTTAAGATCAAACCACTTCTCACGCTCAAGCCCTTGTAAGAACTCTTCGGTAATCTTAGTCCCTGCTTTTAAGCCTCTATTGCCTGCTGCAACTTCTACCCCTACAAGATTGCGCTCAATACGTGCAAAAAGGTCATCTTCAAGAATACGGAGCTGGTCATTAAGATCCTTACGAATCCGTTTCAACTCACGCTTCTCAATCTCAAGCGCACGGCTATCCTTCTCAATTCCATCACGGGTAAAGACTCGCACGTCGATAACCGTACCATCCATTCCTGAAGGAACACGGGTAGAGCTATCTTTAACGTCAGATGCTTTCTCACCAAAAATTGCGCGCAGAAGCTTCTCTTCAGGGGTAAGCGTCGTCTCCCCTTTTGGCGAAACTTTACCTACAAGAATATCGCCTGATTTCACCTTTGCTCCGATATAGGCGATCCCCGCTTCATCAAGCTTAGCGAGTGCTGATTCAGAGACGTTTGGAATATCTGACGTAATCTCTTCAGGGCCAAGCTTTGTATCTCGTGCAACACAAGTGATCTCTTCAATATGGATCGTAGTAAAACGATCATCTTTCGCAACACGCTCAGAGATTAAGATCGAGTCTTCATAGTTGTAACCATTCCACGGCATGAACGCTACCAACATATTTTGACCAAGAGCTAACTCTCCTAAATCTGTTGAAGGTCCATCTGCCAAAATATCATTACGTGCAATGATATCGCCCTCTTTAACGAGTGCCGTCTGGTTAATACAGGTTCCTTTATTTGAGCGGGTATATTTGGTGAGGTTATAGATATCAATTCCTGATTCACCAATAATCGTCTCATCATCATTCGCACGAATAATGATACGAGTTGCATCGACGTAATCGACAACACCTCCACGACGTGCAACAACACAGACTCCAGAATCTCGCGCAACTGTACGCTCGATACCGGTACCGACTAACGGCTTATCAGCACGCAATGTGGGAACCGCCTGACGTTGCATGTTTGAACCCATCAGTGCACGGTTCGCATCATCATGCTCTAAGAATGGAATCAATGCAGCGGCTACCGATACAATCTGTTTTGGTGAGATATCCATATATTGGATCTGATCACGTGTAAGAAGTGTAAACTCCCCCTCCACACGAGAAGCGATTAGATCATTCACAAAACGGTTATTCTCATCAAGCTCAGCATTTGCCTGCGCAATTCCGTAGTTTGCCTCCTCATAAGCAGAGAGATACTCAACTTCATCAGTCACAACACCATCGACTACTTTACGATAAGGGGTCTCTAAGAAACCGTAGCTATTGGTGCGAGCATAACTTGCCAATGAGTTGATAAGACCGATATTTGGTCCCTCTGGTGTTTCGATAGGACAGACACGACCATAATGGGTTGCGTGAACGTCACGCACCTCAAATCCAGCACGCTCACGAGTTAATCCACCTGGTCCTAAAGCTGAGATACGGCGCTTATGAGTTACCTCTGAAAGCGGATTATCTTGGTCCATAAATTGTGATAATTGCGATGAACCGAAGAACTCTTTAATCGCTCCCGATACGGGTTTTGCGTTAATTAAGTCATGTGGAGTTAAACCATCTGATTCTGCAAGTAAGAGACGATCTTTAACAGCACGCTCAATTCGTACAAGACCGATACGGTAGACGTTTTCAGCCATCTCTCCCACTGAGCGAACACGACGATTCCCTAAGTGATCCACATCATCTACAGATCCATGACCATTTCGGATATCAACGAGTGTCTTCATCACATCTAAGATATCTTCATTTGAAAGCGTACCTTCTCCAGTATCGCTATCACGACCTAAACGACGATTAAACTTCATACGTCCAACCGCTGAAAGATCGTAACGATCACTCATGAAGAAGAGACTTGCAAACAGATTCTCTGCCGCCTCTTTTGTAGGTGGCTCACCTGGACGCATCATGCGGTAAATTTCAACCTGCGCTTCAAGCTGACTCTGAGTATGGTCTGCTCTCAATGTCTCTGAAATGTAAGCTCCACGATCAACGTCGTTAGTAAAGAGCACAGGGAGCTCAGTAACCCCATTTTCAAGGAATTTCTCTAAAAGCTCAGGTGTAATCTCTGCGTTTGCATTAGCAAAGACTTCACCACTCTCTTCATCAAAAAGATCTTTAGCGATCACTTTTCCTACCAGATAATCGGCAGGAACTCGTAGCTCTTTAACACCCTCTTTTTCAAACGTGCGTACGTGGCGAGCTGTAATGCGGCGCCCCTTAGGTACAACCACTTCATCGTCAACAATAATATCGAAAGCAGCAATTTCACCACGAAGACGCTCAGGTACAAGCTCAAGGAAGAATTCACCTTTTCTAATTTTGAAGATATTCTGCTCAAAGAAGTGAGCTAAGATCTCTTCATTACTCAGACCAAGCGCTTTTAAAATAATCGTTGAATGTAATTTACGACGACGGTCAATACGTGCGAAGAGAATATCTCTTGCGTCAAACTCAAAATCGAGCCATGAACCACGATAAGGAATTACACGTGCTGAGAAGAGTAATTTCCCTGAAGAGTGCCCTTTCCCTTTATCGTGATCGAAGAAAACACCTGGCGAACGGTGAAGCTGTGAAACAATAACGCGCTCGGTACCATTGATAATAAAAGTACCATTTTCAGTCATAAGGGGAATCTCACCTAAATAGACTCCGCCTCGACCAAAATTATCAATATCCGCTTCACGAATCTCTTTGATCGCACCTGTCTCTAAATCAGAGATCTTTAGACGCATTCCGACACGAAGCGATGCTGCGTATGTTACGCCTCGTAATTGACACTCACGAACATCGAACTCAGGCTCACCAACATGGTAATCCACATACTCAAGCTCTAGGCGAAAACCAGGAGAGCTAGCGGTTTTCGCTTTGATCGCCTCTATAGGAAAAATAGATTGAAAAGCTGCATGTAATCCTTGATTTTTACGCGCGCTGCGGGGCGTATCTTTCTGTAAGAAATGATCATAGGAGTCAATCTGCATCGATAACAAGAATGGGACTTCCTGAACTTCGCTCTGCTTACCAAAATCTTTACGAATTCGTTTTTTTTCTGTAAAAGAATAGACCATGCTAGTATTTTCCTTAAGTCGATTTCAGAGGACAAATTTAGATATCAGATAAATTAAAATTTCAGAAAAAAGCTTAATTTATCTGATTTTAGAGAAGCTAGTAAAGGCCAGAGAAGATTCTCTAGCCTTTTCTTAGATTATGCTCACTAACTTCCAAAAACAATATTAAAATCTGTTTTTATAGGTAAGCGTAATTATTTAAGCTCAACAGTTGCACCAGCTTCTTCAAGCTCTGCTTTGATTTTCTCAGCTTCGTCTTTATCAACACCTTCTTTGATTGTCGCAGGAACTGCTTCAACAAGTGCTTTAGCTTCACCAAGACCAAGACCTGCAACGCCACGTACAACTTTGATAACGTTGATTTTCTTCTCACCGAATGAAGTCATTACAACATCAAATTCAGTTTGTGCGTCTGCACCAGCGTCGCCGCCACCTGCTGCGCCACCTGCTGCAACAGCAACAGCTGCTGTAACACCAAACTTCTCTTCGATTGCAGAGATTAACTCCATAACTTCTGCGGTAGTCATCGCATCAATTGCGTTGAGGATATCATCATGTGATACTGCCATAATATTTTGCTCCTAAAATTATCTTTAATAGGTTGTATAAAACGTTTAAACGTATAATTAAGCTGCTTCTTTCTGCTCTTTGACTGACTGCAAAGTCGCTGCCAATTTCTGAACAGGCGCTTTGAGCACTGCAAGAAGCATAGAGATCGCTTCGTCTTTGGTTGGAAGAGTTGCAATTGCATTTAAAGAAGAAGCATCATGAACTTCACCTTCAAATACTAATTTAGTAACAACTAACTTCTCGTTTGCTTTATCTTTTACGAAGTTATTCACTACGCGTGCTGCTGCTGATGGATCATCTTCATTCATAGAGAATGCAAGAATCAGAGGCCCGACTAAGTGATCAACTACACATTCAAAAGTTGTATCCGCTAAAGCTCTTTTAGCTAACGTATTCTTCACAACACGAACATCTACATTCTGCTCGCGTGCGCTTTTACGCAGCTGAGTGATTTGAGCTACCGTAAGCCCACGATATTCAGAAAGCACAAGCGAATGAGCTGCTTTAGCAATTTCTGATACCTCAGCGACTACTACCTTTTTACTCTGTAATGTACTCATAATTCACCTTACATTGGGTAATAACCAATTGATAAACCCTAAAGTCTCCTTTAGGCCCTACGGCAACCCTTATCTTAAGGATACCGTCTACGTAGACAGCCAAAAGCTATTAAGTGATAAACACATCTACGGTCTAAGACTCACCTAATAATTAAATATTAGAAGATAAGTTCTATACGCTCGCGATATCAACAGCAAGGCCTGGGCCCATCGTTGTAGCGATCGTTAATTTTTGTAAATAAACACCACGTGATGACGCAGGTTTTAAACGTTGTACTTCAGCAATAAGCTCTTTCAAGTTACCTTGAATCTTCTCAGCTGAGAAATCAGCTTTACCAATTGAGCAATGCACAATACCCGCTTTATCCGCTCTGAAACGAACTTGACCAGATTTTGCATTTGCAACAGCTGTAGCAACATCCGCAGTTACAGTTCCTACACGTGGGTTAGGCATTAAACCACGAGGACCTAAAACTTGACCTAACTGCCCTACTACACGCATCGCATCAGGAGTTGCAATCACAACATCAAAATCTAAATTTCCAGCTTTGATACTATCTGCAAGATCTTCAAAACCAACAACATCAGCACCTGCTGCTGTTGCAGCTTCTGCATTCGCACCTTGAGCGAATACAGCAACTTTTACATCTTTACCTGTTCCGTGAGGCATTACTACCGCACCGCGAACCACTTGGTCTGATTTACGAGGATCGATACCTAAATTGATCGCCACATCCAAAGATTCATCAAAACCTGCTTTAGGTAGCTTGCCAATTAACTCAATTGCTTCTGCAAGAGTATATACACGACCGTGCTCTACAAGCTCTTGAATTGCTTTCTGTTTTTTAGTTAATTTTGCCATTCTCTTATACTCCCTCTACTTCAATACCCATTGAGCGAGCGCTACCTGCAATAATTTTCACAGCAGCATCTAAGTCATTAGCTGACAAATCTGGCTCTTTAGTTTTTGCAATCTCTTCAAGTTGAGCTCGTGTTACTTTGCCCACTTTTTTAGTATTAGGAGTTGCACTACCTGAAGCTACGCCAGCAGCCTTTTTAATAAGGAATGCAGCTGGTGGAGTCTTTTTGATAAAGGTGAATGAGCGATCATTATATACAGTGATCACCACAGGGATAGGCATTCCAGCTTCCATCTGTTGCGTCTCCGCATTGAAAGCTTTACAGAATTCCATGATGTTTACACCATGTTGACCAAGTGCAGGTCCGATGGGTGGCGAAGGATTCGCTTTTCCTGCAGGAACTTGCAGATTAATATATGACATTACTTTTTTTGCCATTTTACTCTCCTAGTTTGGGTGATAACGCTTTTCAGCTCCCCTAATTAAACAAATAGCGGAATACTATAACACTATTCCCGATATTTTCAAAACCTAAACTTTCTCAACTTGAGCAAATTCCAAATCGACTGGAGTTGCTCGTCCAAAAATCATTACTGAAACTTTCAGACGACCCTTCTCTGCTTCAACCTCCTCGACAGTACCGTTGAAATCACTGAATGGCCCACTAATAACACGAACCTCTTCACCAACCTCATACAATACTTTAAGACGTGGCCCCTCTTCTGCTTCAGCAATTCGATTTAAAATTGCATCTGCCTCTCTTTGAGAAATTGGGCTTGGACGATCGCTCTTTCCACCAACAAAACCGATCACTCTTGGCACACTATTAACTAAATGCCAAGCTGCATCCGACATATCAATTTCAAGCAATACGTAACCTGGGAAAAACTTACGCTCACTCTTACGACGCTTACCATCCTTAACTTCAACAACCTCTTCGGTGGGAACAAGAATCTGCCCGAAACTCTCCTCCATACCGTGTTGAGCTATATACTCTTCTAAAGTTTTAACAACTCTCGATTCATAACCGGAATAGGCCTGAATAACATACCACTGCATTTAAAACTCCTACGCCGAAATACCTAGAGAAATTACCCAAGATAAAATTGCATCAACGATCATCAAAAAGAACATCACAATCGCCATAACGATAAGTACGAGAATACTCATTCGACGTGTTTCACTCATTGACGGCCAATAAACTCTTTTTCGCTCTACATTCGCCTCACGAACAAAAACAAGGAAATCCTGCCCCGTTTTAGATTGATACAACATAGCAACGCTTGCCCCAATCCCCACAAATAGAGAGACTAAAGCAAGAATCTGTTTCTGTGCAACTCCAAGCCCACGAGCATCGCTTGTGAAGAAGTAATATCCAATAAGGCCGATAATAAGCGCCACAATAGCTGCTGTTACCATTCCCTTATTAGAGAGACCAAACAAAAAAAGATCCTTTTTCTGTTCTTGCTGCTTCTTCGAGTTTTTCTTTTTGCTACTCATATATTAGATCCAACTCTTCGGTTTATTTAAATAAAATAAAAGCAGTCATCTTTCAATGACTGCTTTAATAGTGGCGGGCCAAGAAGGAATCGAACCCTCAACCTACGGTTTTGGAGACCGTCGCTCTGCCAATTGAGCTATTGACCCTAATTCATTAAGCGAATCGCAAAAGAATTAACTATGCAATCACTCAATAATTATTCGATAACTTTCGCTACAACGCCCGCACCTACGGTACGACCACCTTCACGAATTGCAAAGCGTAAACCTTCAGCCATTGCGATTGGGTTGATTAGCTCAACAACCATCTTCACGTTATCACCAGGCATTACCATCT
>JASLFR010000120.1 GCA_030150565.1 Cardiobacteriales bacterium
CTAAAGAGCAGTATGCGTATATTAACCACAGATTAGAGCGCTTTAGTGGATTGTTATGATTAAACAGCTGTTAATGAATAGCGATAATGAGCTATCAACAAATCGATTCGTTTTAATTGTTAGCTTTATTGTCTCTTCGTTTGTTGTGATCTATACCACGATTGCTCATCCAGAACATTTAACGGGAGTATTGGGCTTTTATCTCACGATCTCTGGCGCATTAACAGTGACGAAAGGCGTTAAAGATCATGCAGACGCAAAGTTAAGCAAAGAACATGAAGAAGATTAAAACAGCGATGATTTGGGTATTGGGTGCGTTAAGCGCCTTTTTTTACGCCTTAATTAAAGTAAAAGAGAAGAAAATTGAAGAGCAACGAGATGAAATTAAAGCAGCACTGGCAAGGGAGAGAGAGCAGGAGTTCATTGCACAAGAGGAGAATAAGGCAAGGATTACTACAGACCGCCTCAGTGGCGCTACTGAGTCTGATCTTGACGAGCTGTTACACAAGCAAGGCGCCTTACGAGATTGATTATCGTGCGATTAATTGTGCGGGATGGGGATTAGTGAGCGTGAGTAAGAACGATACGTTAGAGACAAAGCGGAAGATTGCTGCACACAATCATAAATATTTACAGGATTGTGCTTCTGAATTATTGCGGCAGGATAGGGGGAAATTATGGCAGAGACATTAGCGAGTACGCTGGAAAAATATCAGTTTTGGGTGTTTACCCTAATGGCCACATTGTTGATTGCCACCTATCAAGCAGGGCAGAAAGATATTCAAAGGCAGATCTTAGAGACAAGGCATGAAATTATTCAGCTATCTCGATCGATGGCTGTACTTACTACTAAGCTCGATAACTATGAGCTAGCGCAGAAGAATACTCAAACTGAGATTAGAGAGATCAACAGCCGTCTATCTGCTATTGAGATGAAAATGGCACGCTTCGAAAACGAGCGGGAGAATAAATAGGGTATGTGTTGCGTAACGTTTTACAAATCTTTTGAGGAGTTGCTTGTGCTCTATAAAAAAGGGCTAGGTACTCCGCAGAGGGGGGCATTTACGGGGGGCGTGGACTCGCAGAAAATCGCTATGTTTGAAAAATAGTTTGCGTCCGTCCCTCCCTCACTTTTTATTGCTGAAATTTTGAGGTTTTATGGCTGATTACTTAACGACAAATGACGCTGCGATTCTCTTTGGCGTCACTCCTCGTACAGTACGGCGCTGGGTTGAGAAAAGGGAGCTAATCCCTGATGTATGGGGGGAACACGGAGGAACGAACCCTCATAAATTCTTAGGAAAAACACTTCAAAATTATATTTTAAGTAAAAGAAATATTGACGACGATGCACTTGAGCCTTCTGAACAATTAGCATTGGCACGGACGGAAGAGGTGAGGCTTAAAAATGAGCAGACGAAAGAGAATCTGATCAATCGAGCAGAATTTGAAGCGGATTATTATGCGCGCCTAGGAAGAGTTGTGAGTGCTTTTTCACAACTTCCTGATGAGATTCTGGCGATCGATAGAGATGAGCTTACTCGAGCTACTTTAGAAGAATTGATCAATAGTGCATTGGCGTACGCATATCAAGCAGCGGTGAAAGATGACTAGTCCAGTTTTATATGATGAAACAATCTTGGCGAATACTCATGCGGCAGTGATCGATATTTTTAGCGCCCTTGCACCTAAAGAGAAAATCAGTACGGCAGAGTGGGCGGATAAGTATCGCTACTTTGCTCCAGAAGAGGGTGCAACTCAGGGGAAATATCAGATTAGCCAAGTCTACTATTTTTCATGGAAAAACAATCCTCTTGAAGCGTTAGATGATCCTTCAGTGCATCAATTGGTATTTATGAAGTCGGCTCAAATTGCTTGGACGACTGGGGTGATGGGAAACTACATCGGCAAGAGAATTACACATGATCCCGCTCCTATGATGATTATGTTTGCTCAGGAGTATTCAGCGAAGGCGTGGAATAGAGAGAAGTTCGTTCCTATGGTGAATGCTACTCCTATTTTAAAGGAGACGGTACGGTTAAACGGGAATTGGGATCATCGCTCCTTTCCAGGTGGGTATTTAAAATTAGTTAATGGAAACTCTGTGGCAGGGGTGAAATCTTCGGTTGTTCCAGTTGTCTTTGTTGAAGAACCCGATGACTGTAATAAAAATCTTGCAGGACAGGGGGACGCTATCACGTTAGCGCGCGAACGTTTGAAGTCGTTTCGCTTAGATCAGACAAAGCTTGTTATTGGGGGGACGCCAACTCAATTAGGAATTAGTGCGGTAGATAATGAGATGCTCATTTCGGATCAGCGTTATGGGTATGTGCGTTGTCACCACTGTGAGGAGTTTAACCCTCTCTCTTTTGAGAATTTAATTATTCCAGAGGATAAGACAGTGAACCATCCTGTCTATCGCCACTATCTTCCTGAAAAAACGTTCTATTGCTGTCCAAGTTGTGGAGGAACTTGGACTTGGTTGGAGAAGAATAGAAATTTACGACACCCAGACAACTATTTTGAAGCAAAAGCTGAGTTTAAAGGGGTCGCTGGTTATTACCTAAATGAGCTTTATTCAAACTTTCCTGGTTCAAGCTTTCAAACATTAGCTGAAAAGAAGTTGCGAGCACTTGATCGATTTGAGCGTACAGGTGAACCCGATCTATTAATCGCTTATATCAACTCTTCTGAAGGCCGTGCTTATGAGCATTTAGGCGAGGGACGTACGACTGAGGAGCTGCTCTCTTATGGGCTTGACTATCGAATGGGTTCAATCCCTGAAGGGGGCTTGATCCTTACAGGTGGCGTTGACGTACAGAAGGATAGACTTGAGCTCACTGTGCGAGCGTGGGGGCGAGAGGGAAGATCATGGTTGATAGATCGAGCAACCATCTTAGGAGTTCCTACCGATATTCGATCCGAGTGTTGGGTGGTTTTAAGACAATTTCTGAAAAAGTCTTATCCAGCACAACGGGGAAGGGCTTTACGAATCGATAAATTGGGAATTGATACAGGATACGCCACAGAAGAGGTTTATACCTTCGTACGAGCGAATCAGGTGGATAAAGATCCTGTGATCAGGAATAAAGTGATTGCTGTTAAAGGATCGAATAACCCAACGCACAGTATTTTTAAGCCTCCTAGACCAATTGATACTCGGGGAGGAGGTGTTGCTAAGTATGACAGTTATGGCATTCAACTATTTTTTGTCGGATCGCAGCAAGCGAAGACATGGATCAATAATCAATTGTCATTACATGGCAAAGAGGATGCCACGCCAACATTCTTCTGGTCAGAAGATGTTGAGGTTGAGTATCTCGACCAGATCACTAGCAATGTTCTCGTAGCTAAGCGGGGGGATTATTTCTGGATTAAACGGGAGGGGAGAAATGATGAGTCTCTCGATACAGAGGTCTACTCACTTCATGCAATGCAGGCGTTAAATGTTCATCGATATAAAGAGACCGATTGGAAAAAATTAGAGCTTCGAGCGGGATATAAACAAGATGATAAGAAATCAAAATGATCCACATCACAAGTTGATAGAGGAGCACAAGAGGCGATTAAGAGGAGAGATCTCACATATTCGCTCATCGATTAATAGTGGAGTGATGACGGTCTCCAGTAATGGGAGAACAACAACATTCCAATCGATTAATGAGATGCAGAGAGTCTTAGAGGGGCTCATTAAAGAGCTCAATTATCTCAATGGAATTCAGCCCTCTAGGAGTTTTGGAACGGTAATGAGGTTCAAAGGAAGCTATGACTAAGAAGAGAG
>JASLFR010000011.1 GCA_030150565.1 Cardiobacteriales bacterium
GCGGGCAATAAAGACGTAGAACATACTCACTGCCGTATTATAAATCATTCCGAACGCCACTATACTTAATAGGGGGCTCAATGCAGGCGCATATTGATTCATAATTTGGAGCGTTGGCATCTTCGCTAATTGATTCACCTCTGGAGCGATCACTTTTATCTGCGCAAAGAGGGAGAAGTGCCCCATTGCCAATACACCACCGATGATTAATCCCCCTAGCAACCCTCCAAAGCGAGCAACATTGAGATTCTCCTCCTCACCCCCAATAACAAGAGACATCCCCACCCCAGCAACCGTCATCATAAATACGTGATTGAGAGAGGCGATCCACCAGTTAGGGAGCGTATCGGGCAACGTCTTCCCTACTTCAACAACATAATCATTCAACTCAACAAAAGAGCCATTCTGATTCTTCAAGCTGTAGAAGACCACCACCCCAACAAGCGCGATTAGTAGTGGTGTGATCGCACCAATCACAAGGATGATTTTTCTTAATCGCATCATCAACGTAATGATGATTAAGAGCGTCATAATGAGTGCCCCTTGCCAATGGGGAATACCGTACTGCTGTTCGAAGAGCGCACCACTCCCTGCGATCATAATGATCCCTGTTCCGAGCATCATCAAGATGATTAGATAATCACTAAACGCCCCAACATATCGCCCCCCTAAAAGATAGATCGCATCCTTATGGGAACGAACCTGCAGCTGCTGCCCCACATAGGTAACAAAATAACCGATCACCCCATAGAGCAACATCGCCAACAATACCCCTTTCGTGCCATCGAGTCCGAACGAAGTATAGTAGAAGAGTGGCTCCATTCCCGTTGCATTCCCCGCCCCAACAACAACAGCGGCATAAGCAAATGCGACCACCAATATTCGATACAACATCTTCATATCATAATCCTCCATGAGCGAGTGATTAAGCGAGTAGACGCTAATCCTGCCCTTATTATTATTTTTGAGTAATGAGAGCGCTCTTCCCTCTTAAGTCGATAAAACCAATAGATAATTAATTGATTTATATAGAGAAGAGAGATTTCCCGCTCCCACTCTTAATCGTGTGGTGTGGATGAAAAGTTGTCAATGCGATAAAAAATCACGACATGATTACTTTTTTTCCATAAGGAGAATGGGGCTTAATCTTTGAGCCTAACGTATTGAAAAAAGAGAAAAGCGACCTAAGAGAGGCGCACTATTCCCCAAAAGAATAATGCTATGCATTTACTTCCTTTGTCAGATGCAGAAGAGTTGTATAGCCTGAAATCACAGCAGAAAATCTTCTCTGCTCTCACCCTAAAGCGAGCCCCAGAGCCCTTTAGGAGATCACAATAATAAAAAGAAGAGTGATTCATTAAACTCAAAAGAGGATAGATAAAATTATGGATGCAAAAATTTTCTCTCAATTAAATATCGACCCAGCGCTCTATCAAAATGGAGCTCACGCTGTCCACTCACCGATTGATGGTTCAAAGATTGGTGCTGTTGATCATCTTGATGGTGCTTCGGTTGGCGCAAAGATTGATGCAGCTCATGAGGCCTTCTTAGAGTGGCGCACCACACCTGCACCGATTCGTGGTGAGCTGGTCCGTATCTTAGGTGAAGTCCTTCGTGAATATAAAGAGGGCTTAGCGGAAGTGATCACATGGGAAGTTGGAAAGATCAAATCTGAAGCACTTGGTGAAGTTCAAGAGATGATCGATATCTGTGATTTCGCTGTTGGTCTTTCACGCCAGCTTTACGGTTTAACAATCGCCTCTGAGCGTCCAGGTCACCATATGCGTGAGACGTGGCACCCATTAGGGGTAGTAGGGGTTATTACTGCATTCAACTTCCCTGTTGCTGTTTGGGCATGGAATACAACTCTTGCACTTGTTTGTGGAAATGCGGTGATCTGGAAACCTTCAGAAAAAACACCTTTAACGGCGATCGTCTGTCAGGCACTCTTTGAAGAGGCGCTCAAACGCTTCTCAGGAGAGGCTCCAAGCAACATCTCTCAAACAATTATTGGGCACCGTGATGCAGGGGAAGCGTTGGTTGATAGCCATAAAGTAGCTCTTGTGAGCGCAACGGGCTCAACCCGCATGGGGCAAGAGGTTGGTCCAAAAGTGGCTGCTCGTTTTGGTCGCTCAATTCTTGAGCTTGGTGGAAACAACGCAATGATTCTTACCGAATCGGCAGATCTTGAGCTTGCGATTCGTGCCATTCTCTTTAGTGCTGTAGGAACAGCAGGACAACGCTGTACTACACTTCGCCGCCTTATTATTCACTCTTCACAGAAAGAGCAAGTGTTAGAGCGCTTAAAAGCCTCCTATAGCTCCATCTCAATCGGCTCCCCCTTAGAGGATAACTTAATTGGTCCACTCATCGACAAAGAGAGCTTTGATGCGATGCAGAGCGCACTTGAGCGTGCTAAAGCTGCAGGTGGGAGAGTCTTTGGTGGTGAGCGTGTACTCGCTGAAGAGTATCCCGATGCATACTATGTAAAACCCGCTATTGTTGAGATGGATGAGCAACATGAAGTGGTATCAACGGAGACCTTCGCACCGATTCTCTATGTAATGGAGTATGAGGAGTTTGCTGATGCGATGGCGATGAATAACGATGTTCCGCAAGGGCTCTCCTCCTGTATCTTCACAAATGATGTGCGTGAAGCGGAGTTCTTCCAATCAGCAGCGGGCTCTGACTGTGGTATTGCAAACGTAAACATCGGTACAAGTGGCGCTGAGATTGGTGGCGCATTTGGTGGCGAAAAAGAGACTGGTGGTGGACGAGAGTCTGGCTCCGATGCATGGAAAGGGTATATGCGCCGTCAAACAAACACCATCAACTACTCGCGCGAGCTTCCACTTGCGCAGGGGGTCACCTTCGACTAGCAAACGCTTCTCCATCACTTTCGATGAATTGAGCTGATGCTCTAAACCTTCTCGCGCGACTCAGAGCGATAACAATAAAAAAATTGAGCGCGCGGGATGTGTTTTGGAACCCCTAAAGGAGGATGTTTCCATGTTTGATCACTTTCGTAATCGTGAATCGTACCCATTTTGGTTCGATGTCGCGCCCCTCATTCTTACGGCGCTCATACTTGGCGTCCAATTTTTTATCTTTAAAGATTTCACCCCCCACATTCCCCTCGTTATTGGTATCTGTCTAACGGGAATCTTCTCCTTCATGAAGGGGAGAAAATGGGCGGATTTAGAGACGCAGATGTTCCGCGTCATGCGAGTTGGGCTCCCTGCTATCTTAATTTTAATGTGCGTTGGGATGTTAATTAGCATCTGGATCGCAGCGGGAACCGTTCCCACTATTGTCAATTATGGGCTTGAGCTCCTTACACCAGGCCTCTTCTTACCGATCACCTGTATTTTAGCGGCAGTGGTCTCCCTCTCAACAGGAACCTCATGGGGTACCCTTGGTACCGTAGGCCTTGCATTGATGGCGATCGGCACCGCACTCAATATTCCGCTCTACTGGACAGCGGGCGCTGTAGTTTCTGGTAGCTTTTTTGGGGATAAGATGTCCCCCCTCTCAGAGACAACTAACCTCTCCCCTGCCATTGTTGGGGGAATCGACCTTTGGGATCATATTAAAGGGATGCTTCCAACAACAATCCCTGCAATGCTCCTCTCAATTATTATCTACGCTCTTGTGAGCCAAACCTATAGCAGCAATGTCCCCAACTTAGCACCTGCATTAGAGATTCAAAATACGATGCAAGAGCACTACAAACTTGGGTTATTAACCCTTATCCCTGCTCTCTCTGTCGTCTATATGGGGTATAGAAAATACTCAGCGATGGGAACGATCTGTCTTGGCGTTCTCTTAGGGAGTTTAATCGCTATCTTCTATCAAGGAATCCCGATGAATCAGATCTTCGGTATTCTTCAGAACGGTTTTGTGAGCACAACAGGGGTTGAGTATGTCGATAACCTCCTCTCTAAAGGGGGCGTAATGTCGATGACTTGGGTAATCACTCTCACCCTCTTCGCCTTAGCGTTTGCAGGCTCGCTCGAATTCTTCGGTACTTTTGATGCGATCTTGAAAAAGTTAGATAGCTTTATTAAAGGGCGCCTCTCACTGATCGGCACTAGTTATGCAAGTGTCTTAGGAGTGAGCACCGTTTTAGGGGATGTCTACACCTCAATCGTCCTTCCTGGACGCCTCTTGAGAGGAAAATATAAAGAGATGGGGTATCGTCGCACCACATTAAGCCGAACAATGGAGGATTGTGGTTCACTCGCCTCCCCTCTAATCCCTTGGAATATGGGTGGAAGCTTCGTCTCCTCAACTCTTGGTGTGCCAACCCTTCTCTACGCCCCTTTTGCCCTCTTCTGCTGGCTCTCCCCCCTCTTTGGAATTTTGTGGGCGATTACTGGCTGGTTTGTTCCAAGAACGACCCCAATCCCCGCTCATAGTGAAGAGCAACATTGGGATAGAAAACGGGGGCGCAGACGCTTAACCCTCCCAACACACGATCCACTCGGTACCCCTCTCCCTTCAACGAAATAGAGAGAAAGAGAAGAGAGATAGAACCATCAAATCCCCCAAAAGAAAAATAAGAAGAAATTGGGGAAAGGAGATAGAGATGAGAGTAACGATTGAGCAGCTCGAAGCGCTATCAGAGCAGATTTTAGCGAGCTACGACGTCTCCCCTCCACAGAGGAGAGCGATTACCGAAACATTAGTTACCGCCCAAAAAGATGAGTGCCACTCCCATGGTGTTTGGCGCCTCATCGAAGTTGTAAAGAATATTGAGAATGATCGCCTCAACCCTGATGCGAAGCCTAACATCACCCTCGACGAGGGGGCAGTGATGCGGATCGATGCCGATATGGGGGCAGCTCCCTACGCATTCTCCATCGCTCTTCCCCACTTTGTTGAGAAGGCAAAAAAGGAGGGGATCGCCCTATTAGGGGTGAATCATGCAATCCACTTCTCCGCTCTCTGGGTGGAGCTAGAGGCGCTCACAAAGGAGGGATTAGTCGCACTCAATATGACGACAAGTCACGCATGGGTCGCCCCTTTTGGAGGGAAAAAACCCCTCTTAGGGACAAATCCATTCGCATTCGCTTGGCCTCGTCACAATCATCCCTACCCCTACCTCTTCGACTTTGCGACAAGTGCTATCGCTCGAGGAGAGATTCAGCTCCACTTAAGAAATGGGACAGAGCTCCCTAAAGAGAGTGCAATCGATGCTAATGGGGAGGCAACTCTCGATCCTCAAGCGGCGCTCGATGGGGCGATGCTCACCTTTGGAGCGTATAAGGGTTCAGCACTCTCAACCATGATAGAGCTCCTTGCAGGCCCCTTAATTGGTGATTTAACGAGTCAAGACTCTCTTCAATTTGCAGGGGAGAGCAAAACGCTCCCATATGGAGGGGAGATCATTATCGCCATCGATCCTCAAAAGTTATTAGGAGGAGCGTTTGAAACCCATTTTGAGCGCGCCGAAAAATTCCTCAATCAATTTTCAGATCAAGGGATTAGGCTCCCTTCAGAGCGCCGTTTTAAAGCGCGTGAAGAGACGAAAAAGAGAGGTTTTGTTGAGATTGATGAGGCGCTCTATCAAGAGTTGCAATCACTCATCAAACCAAACTGATTAAAGAGTAAAAAAAATAGAGGAGCGCTAAAAAGTGCTCAACCGATAACCGAAGCGATCTAACGATCGCTCATCTGCCCGAGGAGGTTTCATCATGGGTCAGCTTAAACGTCATAATCTCTGGAAAGACCTTGTTAAAGAGGCGCCCACATACCCCAAACTTGAGGAATCATTATCTGTTGATATAACGGTGATTGGAGGTGGTTTTACGGGGCTCTCCGCCGCTATTCATCTGGCTGAAGCGGGGAAAAGTGTTGCACTTTTAGAGGCAAAAACGATCGCCTACGGCGGAAGTGGGCGTAATGTTGGGCTAGTCAATGCTGGTACATGGAATAAGCCCGATCATATGATCGATATCTTAGGGGAGGAGATGGGGGAGCGGCTCAATACCACGCTAGGAGATGCCCCCGCACTCGTCTTCTCCTTAATCGAAAAATATAAGATGGATGCTCAAGCGGAAGCGGTAGGTACCCTCCATATGGCACATAGCCATAAAGGGGTTGCAGAGATTCATGAGCGCTTTGAGCAACTCACCCGCCGCAATGTGAATGTTGAGCTCTTAGAGGGGGCTCGATGTGAGGAGTATTGTGGTACCGATAAGGTGCCCGCAGCACTTCTCGATCATCGAGCAGGAACCGTCAACCCCTACGCCTACGCAACAGAGATGGCTAAAAGTGCCGCAGCGTTGGGGGTGAAGATCTTTGAAGATTCCCCCGTCAAACATCTTGAGCAGATTAAAGCGGGCGAGTGGGAGACTAAAGTGAATGGACACACCATCAAGAGTGGACAGGTGATTCTCGCAACCAACGCCTACGCTGAAGGGGAGATTAGTGAATTTCGTAAGAGCATCTACTCAGGATATTACTACCAAGTCGCCTCAAAACCGCTCGGGGAGGAGGGGGATTTTATCCTCCCCCATAAGCAGGGCTCTTGGGATACTCGCCTTGTTTTAAGCTCTATTCGCCGAGATAAAGATGGTCGCCTTCTCCTTGGAAGCATGGGGCGCTCCTCCGATAAGCCTGCATGGTATCTCACCAAATGGGCTGATCGTATTCAGCAACACTACTTCCCCTCATTAGGAAAAAATATGGAGTGGGAGTACGTCTGGTGTGGTCGCATCGGCTTTACCGATAATCACACCCCTAAAATCTTTGAACCCGCCCCTGGCATGCTCGCCTCTATCGGCTACAACGGGCGCGGCATCACCACTGGAACGTTAATAGGGAAACTCTTCGCCCAATACCTTATCGACAATCAAGCGGAGAATATCCCTCTCCCCTTCTACTCTAAGGTAGATGAAGCGAAATGCTCCTTTAGACAGACAAAAGCACTCTTTATTGAGTGTGGATTTACCGCCTATCACCTTGGGCAGTGCCTCAATGTGATTCGCTAGCTTGTAGGTAACAGCGCAGATAAAAAAGGTGCCCTCACTCACCTTTGCGCTGTTATCTCACTATTTTCCTGCTATTTCAATAAGGATATTAATTATGAGAAAAGTATGGAGCTGGTATCTCAACCACTCATTCATGTCTAAAATTACTGTCGGATTTGTTACAGGGGTAATTGTTGCTCTTCTTTTAGGAGCACAGGGGCAGATATTTGCCCCTCTTGGGCAGATCTTTATGAATCTATTGCAGATGATTGTGATCCCGCTCCTCTTTCTCTCTCTAGTTGTTGCAGTGAATCACTCAAATCCCCACGAATTGGGAAGAATTGGAATGAAGATATTTCCATATTACTTCATCTCCATTGCCCTCTCCGTCATTATGGGGATTATTATCGCTAAATTGATCAATCCAGGAGCGGGGCTCACTTTACCAACAGAAGCTCAGATCACTCTTCCTGATCGCCCCGATGCATTAACGATTCTTATCAATATAATCCCCGCAAATCTGATTAAAGCTTTTGTAGAAGGGAATGTTCTCTCTATTGTTTTTGTTGCGCTTATTGGTGGTTTAGCTGTGCTCTATATGCGCTATTCAGAGAATGAGCCCCAAAGAGAGATGGGCAATAGATTGATGGATTTAGCAGATGCTCTAAATGAGCTCACATTACGCATTCTAAATGGGGTATTACAATACGCACCCTTTGGAATCTTTGGAATTACCGCATCAACAATCGGCACGCAAGGCTGGGAGACAATCGTTGCATTAGGGAAATTTCTCATCACTGCCTACATCGGCGTTCTATTCCTCTTTATTCTGCTCTATCCACTCATTTTAAGATTCTTTAAAGTTCCTGTACTTAAATTTTACCGAGATATAAAAGAGGCGATGATGACCTCATTTGCCACCTGTAGCAGTTTAGGTACGCTCCCTATCACAATTAAAGCTGCAGAAAAAGCGGGGATCAGTCCACAAGTAGCCAATTTAACCCTACCGATTGGGGCGACTGTAAATATGAATGGGACAGCCCTTAGATTAGGGGTTGCTATTGTATTCGCCTCCGAAATCATGGGATTAGATCTCGCGCTTAGCGAAATTATCACCACCATCGTGATCGGAACCCTTATCTCTGTTGGAACCGCTGGAGTTCCTGGAGCAGGATTGATTGCAATGTCGATCGTCTTCACACATGCAGGACTACCCATTGAGATTGTCGCTCTAACCGCTGGTGTTAATGTCCTTCTCGATATGATCTTCACCTTAGCAAACGTTACAGGCGATCTTGTTGGTGCCAAGATCGTCGATCAGTCGGAGAAGCGTTATGAAGCTCGTCAACAATTGATCGTAAGCGAATCTAATACTCTATAGAAAAGGGGTAATGAAGAGAGAAAGAGACTCAGAAGCAATAAAGAGCCCTCTCCTCTCACTAGAGTAACAATACAAATTGTGCAATCGATCGATAGGTCCTCCAAAGATGACTCATAAGCCTATCGGTCGATTGCCTTTTTATTGGCTGTACTTTTTTTATAGAGAAACAGAAAAGGGGGCGTTTTAGACGCCCCCTTCTCTATCCCTTCCAATTATTGCTTAACACTCCTGCTCTTTAGCTAGACGCGCTTCAGCCAATGCACGAATTTCAGAGAGGGTTAAGGTGGGTGTGATCGCTTCAGGATCGATATAACAGTGAATAATCGTCGGCCGATTGCTCTCAACTGCACGCTCCCACGCCGCTTCAAACTCATCATTGCTATGAACGCTCTCCCCTCTGCCGCCAAACGCTTTTGCGTACTCAGCAAAATTGGGGTTCTTCAAGGAGGTAGCCGTAACCCTTGCAGGATAGCTCTGCTCCTGATGCATGCGGATTGTTCCATACATCGAATTATCTACCACCACTACAATGATAGGGATATTGAATTGAACCGCCGTTGCAAACTCCTCTCCTGTCATCATAAAATCGCCATCCCCTGCAAAGCAGACAACGATCTTTTCAGGATGGAGATGCTTCGCCGCAATCGCGGCTGGTAACCCATACCCCATCGTTCCTGATGTGGGGGCGAGTTGCGTTCCATACGCTCTAAAGTGGTGGAATCGGTGAATCCACGTTGCATAATTTCCAGCCCCATTGGTAAAGATACTCTCTTTCGGGAGCTTTTTATTGAGATAATCCATCACCTGCCCCATCTGTAAGGTGCCTGGTGTCTCAATTCCTTCTGTATCTCGCCATGCAAGATACGCTTGACGATCCCTCATCACGATGTTGGACCAATTATTCTGAATCTCAATCTCTTCAAGCGCCCGAATGAAGTGGGTCGGTTCAGCATTGATCGCTAAATCTGCTTGATAGACGCGGTTGAGCTCAGAGATATCCGCATGAATATGGATCAGCGTCTGTTTTGGAACGGGAATATTGAGAAGCTCATAATTTTGAGAAGGATTCTCTGAAAAGCGCCCACCAAAGAGGATTACAAGATCAGCCTCTTTAATTCGCTCTTTTAGATAGGGGTTGATACCAAGCCCAACATCACCGATAAAACAATCATGATCTGTAGAGAAGAGCATCTGTCTACGGAATTGGACTGCCGTTGGGATATTGTACTGCTCTGAAAAGGCTTCAATCGCGCGGCTACTCTCTTCGCTCCATTTAGAGCCCCCCAAAATCATAATTGGGTTGCGGGATTGACTCAGTAGATTTTGGAATCGGCGCATATCGTGGCGTGATGGGGCGATCTCAACAGGTTGCACCTCATTACAATCTGCTACCTCTGCACGCTCCACTAACATATTTTCAGGTAGAGCGATCACAACAGGGCCTGGACGCCCAGAAGTGGCGATATGGAAGGCGCGCGCCACAATCTCAGGGATCCGTTCAACATCATCAATCTCAGTCACCCATTTCACATGCTCGCTCAAAAGCGCACGATAATTCACCTCTTGGAATCCTTCACGCTCCCGAATTTTGGTATCGATCTGCCCCACAAAGACGATCATTGGGGTGGAATCCTGTTGCGCAATATGAACGCCACTCATCGCATTCACAAATCCTGGAGCGCGCGTCACAAAACAGATGCCTGGACGATTGGTTAATTTTCCATACGCCTCTGCCATCATCGAAGCGCCCCCTTCATGGCGACAGGTAATTAGCTCAATGGGTGAATCGTGAAGCGCATCAAGCACCGCAAGATAGCTCTCACCTGGGACACAATAACCACGATCAACCCCTTGAATTAGTAGCTGATCAACCAATATCTCTCCGCCTGTTCGACGTTTATTGCAACTCATCATATCGCTCCTTTCTACCGTTCATCTTCTCGATGAATCTTCTTATCGCTAAATAGATTTCGCCATCTCGCCCCTACTCCATCATGGTCTAATAGGGCGTTACTTTAGATGACTCCTCTTTTAGTATGAAAGGGGGGGCGTAAGAAGAAAAGCGAAATTAAGAGATAGGGTTATGAGTTATTTTCCGAGATAAATTCCCCCACTTCTCTACTCCTCTCTTGGATAGAGGCAACGCTTTCCAGGCTCCTTCCCTGCAATATAATCTTCAATCCATCGGGTCACTTTTTTAATCTTTGGCTCCTCACGGTGGCTCTTGAAATAGGCCATGTAGTAGCTCCCTGTCCCCTCTAAAACATGCTCAGAGGCGTAAGTTAACGCCCCACTATCGAGAGAACTTTGCACCAATACCCTTGGAACGAGCGCTAATCCACACCCCCCTTCCGCAGCACTAATACAGGCAGACCAGCTCTCAAAGATAAGGGAGCGGTAACTATCGGGGTAGATCTTCTCAAATTTATTGAAAAACTGATCCCACGCATTTAAGCGAGAACGGCACTCAATGAGCCGATTTTGATAGTAGATATCTAAAGAATCCCCCTCATTACGCACAATCTGATCAAGTAGATCGGGGTGGCAGACAGGGACCATCTCCTCAGCAAAGAGCTCAATCGCCTCCACATTGTGCCACCCCCCTGTTCCATACATAAAAGCGACATCCACCTCTATATTGCTCAGATCCGCAGGCATTAAGAAGTCGTAGAAAGCGAGCTGAATATTTCCATGCGTTGCGGTAAACCCCTTAAGCGCATCCACCAACCAGTGGGAGCAGAGTGTGGGGTGGGAGGCGATCTTAATCACCTCTTCAAAATTACCGTACGAAAGCATCTCTTGAGAGGTCTCCTCAATCTCTCGCAAAATACGGTTGACTCGCCTTAAATAGATCTCCCCTGCTGGAGAGAGCTCCAAGCGTTGGCGGGTACGGATAAAGAGCTGCACCTGTAGCGAGCTCTCTAGAAGAGCGACCTGCTTACTAATTGCACTCTGCGTTAAGTTCAACTCCTCAGCTGCGAGCGTAAAACTAAGATGTTTGGCAGAGACTTGAAAACAGCGCATCGTGTGGGTGGTGGGTAGATAGAGTCGGCTCATAAATATCCTCCTTCATTATTATTTCTATCGTTATCCCCCCATTATAAACGGAAATGAGAAATACCCTTTATTCGTTCCACGCTTCGGGTATATTGATTAAGATAAAAATCAACCTCATTAGATTCTATATAAAATAGTTAAAGGCGAAATGATGAAAAAAAGACCGTTGGCTCTCCTCCTTCCCCTTCTTCTCTCCCCAGCCATTGCAGAGATTCACTCAATCAATGTTGCCAAAATTGAAGGGGAGCAGACGATCTCCATCTTCTTTGAGAAACCTCAAACCTTCACTAAAGAGGAGGCGAACCGTCAATTTATCATCGGCACACCCCCCAACTATTATGATGAGGAGGGAAATTACAATCCTGATGCGAAACCGACCCCCTACACCAAAGGGGAGTGGCGCTTAAGTAAAGATGGCACTCGCCTTAGCTACAGCCCGATCGAAGCGGGCAGTTACATCGTTCAAAATAGTGGCTATCCAGATCGCACCTATCAATCGCTCTACTTAGGGAGCCCGAGCGCTTCAATCAATATCTCAGGGATTGGCCCTGTTCTCCCCATCACTCAACGGGCGTTAGAACTTGAAACGCTTGGAGTGGAGGGGATCGACGTACAATTTTACGCAATAGAGAACCCCGCCCACTTCTTTAAATCTAACTATATCAATACCAATCTCTCCCGCTGGGATCTTGATCGTTTAAGAGAGAGCATCGAACCGACGCTGATGTTGCGTTACGATCTACCAAAAAGTGGGGAGAGACTTCAAAAAGAGACCCTCCAACTCCCAATCGATAAGCAGTTGAAAGCGGGTGCCTACTTAGTCACTGTGGGGGAAGCGGGAGCGCAGAGCGGTTCGATCGAATCGCGCATTATCTTCTTAACCGATATTGGGCTCCATCTTCATAAGTATGATGAGAAGACACTCCTCGTTGCTAACCACTTCTCAACCCTTGAGCCCCTTAAAGAGGGGTCTGTTGAGATCTGGCGGGAAGAGAAGGGAAAGCTCTCCATTCTCCCTCAAGAGTGCACCTTTAAGGAGGGCGCCTGCACCATTGAGACACCGCTAAAAGATTCCGACATTCTTGTAGTCCATTCAGGAGAGGATCGCTCAATCCTCCCTATTCGTGAACGGGCGCTCGATCTTAATGATCAGCCGACACTTGGAGAGGCGTACCAATCCCAAGAGATTCATCTCTATAGCAATCGTCAGCTCTACCGCCCTGGCGAGGAGGCGATTATCAATCTACTGCTCCGTTCAGATGAGGGGGAGATACTCCCAAAACAGAGCTTAAACTTAATCGTTAAAAATCCTAGCGGGCGCAA
>JASLFR010000012.1 GCA_030150565.1 Cardiobacteriales bacterium
CTATTTTGAGATGACAGAACTAGAATCCCTCTACAGCAATATTAAGAATCTCCATTTAGATGCTGTAGAGCATGAGGAGAAGATTATCTTCATGCATACGGTGCGAGAGGGAGCTGCCTCAAAAAGTTATGGATTGCAGGTGGCCGCCTTAGCTGGTGTTCCTAAACATGTCATTGATGAGGCGAAACTGAAATTATCGGAGCTGGAAGCGAGCTTTGCTGAAGCTGGCGGGAAAAATCATCAGCAGAGAGAGCTTCTCTTTACCCCTCAACCTCCAAAAGAGAGAGAGAAGAGTAGAGAAGAGCGAAAAGCGGAGCTGCTCTATAAATCATTTAATGAGGTGGATCCTGACCAATTAACCCCTAAAGCTGCGCTCGATCTACTCTACAGATGGCGATCACTTCTTAAAGGGGAGTAGAGTCTATCGATGGAGCGCCTCAAACCATTGGCGTGATCGGAGCGGACGCCCTTCAAGAAGGGGGGAAATCAATAAACGCATTAAATGCTTTACAGAGAGGAGCCCTTCAGGCGTCTGCCACTCCATCTTGCTCACTTGAATGAGATCGCTCCCTAAAAAGAGTGGGGAGCTATTTTGTGGAGCGAAAAGAGAGCCCTTCAATACAAAAGCACCAAGATCCGCAAAATATTGGTAGCGCGCCTCTGCTCTGAAGGGATTCCCCTCCCAATCGTTCTGAAGATCGGGCATCACCCCTAGCGCCTCTAAAAGCGTGATTTCAACTCGTCTCAATGAGGGTTCGCACGCCTGAATAGGAAGCTTCTGCCCCTCTGCATAGAGAAGATCATCGAGCGCTCTTTGATAAAGATGGAAGAGATGAGGTTCGGCAATATTAGGGGGAAAGAGGCGTAAAAGAAGCTCATTTAGATAGTAGGCAAGCCAGATATATTGCCCCTTTAGGGGGTATCTTTTAAGGGGAGTGTAATCCTCTATAAAATAGAAACTCCGCCCCTCTTTAAGGGTCCACTCACCGATGGAGAAAGTCTCTAAAAAGAGGGGGACTCCCTTCACTTTTCGCTGCCCTGTAAAGAGTGAGATGCGCCCATAACGATCTGTTAATAGATCGATAATTTCACTCTTCTCTTTAAAAGGGCGCTTATGCAAAATAGCGCCAATAGTGGCGCTATCTTCTCTCTCATTAATGCTGCTCGTCATCGCTTTGGGTACGAAAATTAATCGTCGCTCTTAGAGCTCTCTTTTGATCCCATCGATGTTAAAAATTGACCAATAAGACGCTCAATTACAACAGCGGGTTGTGTCATCCGAATTCGATCCCCTTCCGCTAGATTATCGAATGAACCACCTGGATCGAGCGAGATATATTGCCCGCCGATCAGCCCTGATGTATAGATGCTCGCAATGGTATCTTTAGGAATCTCCACTTGGTTTGCTAAAGAGAGCTCTACAACTGCATCAAATGAAGTTGGATCGAGCGAGATGCCTGAAACACGCCCTACCTGCACTCCAGAGATCATCACAGGGGAGTTAACCTTCAACGATCCAATATTATTGAAGTGAGCTGTCACACGAATTGGCTGCCCCCCCATTGCACTATCATCGATCTTTCCCCCACCCCCAAAGCTCTCAATGAGGCTCTCAAGACCAAGAGCGGGTTTTGTCTTTGCAAGATGGCTCTGATCACTCAACTTTTCAGACGCAACTCCAGGTGCAATAGAGATATATTGCTCCCCCACAAGTCCCACTGTCTGAATACTTGCAACAGAATCAGCAGGAATATTAAATTGCGGCTCAATCTCTAAAAGCACGACAGCTGTGAAGGTATCCTCATCGAGCTCAATCGCCCCCACGCGCCCTACTTTAACGCCCGACATAACGACAGGAGCTTTCACCTTAAGGGAGCCGATATTGGAGAAATGGCTACTCACCACCATCGGTTTTTTACCAAAGAGCGTTATTTGCGACCCTGTTGTATTCATCGCAAGCCACGCAAAAGAGAGCACTCCGCTAAGAACGAAGAGCCCTACACAAATATTGAGCCAACGTGGATTCTTCATCACACTATTCCTCTATCATCAGTTACAAAATAAAGCTAAATTCAAAGGGGTAGTTTACTACTTTTCCCCTCAACTGTCTTTTAGTGAATCTGCAAGTAGCCTCCGAATAGGGGCAAATCCTCGCCGATGGGTAGGCAATACACCAAATGTTTGAAGCGCAGAGAGATGTTGAGCTGTGCCGTACCCTTTATGTTGAGCAAAACCGTATTGAGGGTAACGTTTATCGAGCGCAATCATCTCCTCATCACGGGCACATTTCGCTAAAATGCTCGCGGCTGAAATCTCCATATGATACTGATCCCCCTTCACTACCGCCTCTGCGGAGATTTTAAGTGATGGCAGATGATTACCATCAACCCGCACAAAATCGGGTGAAATCGGTAGCGCTTCTACTGCTCGTTTCATCGCTAAAAGCGTCGCTTGAAGGATATTAATCTCTTCAATCTCCTCAACGGAGGCGGAAGCGATCGCATACGCTTTCGCCCTCTCTTTGATCATCTCTGCAAGTTCGAAGCGGCGCTTCTCACTCAATTTTTTAGAATCCATTAAACCCGCAATCGGATGCGCCTCATCGAGAATAACAGCAGCCGCAAAGACTGAGCCGCAAAGGGGGCCACGCCCCGCCTCATCAACGCCTGCAATAAGCTCCCCCTCCTCTAGCGCTTCAAATAGAGAGGATTGATGCCAAAGTTCCATCAACAACGCTCCATTAAAATCTTCTCTAATACAGCATTAGCTGCCGCTCTATCAGCCTCTCTTCTAAGAGAGTGGTGCAATTTTGTGAAAATGGGGAGTAGCTGAGCGTATCGCTCCTCTGAAATATTCTCTTCAAGCAGCTCTGCAATCTTCTGAGCGGTCACCATCTCCTGAAAGAGCTCAGGCACAATCTCTCTCCCTGCTAAAATATTGGGGAGCGAAAAAAGACGAATCTTCACAATTTTAGGAGCGATCCATGCGGTGAATGGGGTGAAACGGTAAGCAACGACCATCGGTTTTTTTAGAAGCATCGCCTCTAGTGAAGCGGTTCCTGAAGCGAGCAGCACCGCATCGGCACTCCCCATCGCCTCTCTTGCCCCCCCTTCGATTAAGAGTAGACGCTCCATAAAGAGATCGATCTTCTCCCCAAAAGTTGCACGATGCTCCTCTCTAAAACGCTCTAACATCTCTCTAATCATCTGATAAATCGTAGGCGTTGCGGCAGGAATTAAGAAATTGTATTGAGATTTACGCTGATAAAAGAGCCAACATCCCTCTAAAAATAGGGGCAAAAGGCGTTCAACCTCCCCTCTTCGACTCCCTGGAAGAAGAGCGATATAGGGGCGATCTGCATCGATCCCTAAGGCTAAAGCAGATGCTCTTTTAGAGGTCGTAAGCGGAATCTCATCCCCCATTCGATGCCCAACACAGACCGCATCTACACCATGTTTTTTATAGAGCTCTACCTCAAAAGGGAAGAGGCAGAGGACTCGGTCAATCACCCGTTTAATCGTCTTAACACGCCCCTCCCGCCAAACCCAGATCGAGGGGGAGACATATTGAAAAGTCACAATTCCCTCTTTACGATTGATCTTCTTTGCCACTCGAAGATTAAAATCGGGGGAATCAATACCGATATAAGCGATTGGCGCCTCCTGCTCCATCACCTTTAAGAGCTTCTTCCGTACCCCTAAAAGTTTTGGTAAGACCTTAACCACCTCAACAAGCCCCATCACCGAGAGGCTCTCTAGGGGCTCGATCGATTCCAATCCCGCCTCAATCATCTTTGGGCCACCAATCCCTATAAAGCGCAGTTGTGGCCAGACTCTTCTAAGCTCCTGCATCAAGCCTGCACCTAAAAGATCCCCAGACAATTCACCCGCAACCAACATGATTGCGGGTGAAGGATGCTCTGCGATAAGAGGGGCTAATTTAGCGGATAATTCCACGATCGCTCTCATCTTCTAAAAAATGAATCAGATGCTCAAGGTGGGGTGCCTGATCAAGAAGAGCTCGAATCTCTGCTATCGACTCTTCAAGCGTTAAGTTTTTACGATATAGCGCTCGATACGCTCGTTTTGTCGCTAATATCTCATCGCTAGAAAAACCACGACGACGTAACCCTTCCGCATTGATACCCGCTGGCTCCGCACGATATCCAGCTGCTGTTACAAAGGGGGGAACATCACGGTGAATTCCTGAAGAGAAACCTGTAATTGCCCCTCTTCCCACTCGACAGCGCTGATAAATCATCGAGTATCCCCCTAAAATAACATCATCTTCAATCACTGCATGCCCCGCTAAGGAGGCACCATTAGCAAAGATGGTACGGGACCCTACAATACAGTCATGAGCGATATGGCAAGTCGCCATAATCCAATTATCATCCCCAATTTTAGTGATCGCATTATCTTGGATCGTCCCTCGACTGATGCTTACATACTCACGAATTGTATTTCGATCCCCAATCTCAAGGTAGACCCTATCCCCCTCTTTAAATTTCTTATCTTGGGGAACTTCACCAATCGATGAGAATTGATAAAAGATATTATCCTCACCAATCGTTGTAGGACCTTGAATCACAACGTGGGATTTTAACTCACTTCCTGCACCAATAATCACATCAGGGCCAATAATTGAGTAGGGCCCCACTTTCACACTCTCATGGAGCTCTGCAGAGGGATCGATCACTGCTGTAGGATGAATCAACGGCTGGCTCATTACTCAAATGCCTCACGACGAGTACACATAATATCTGCCTGACAGACAAGCTTATCATCTACATACGCACGCCCTTCAAATGCCCAGATGCCACGACGTGATTTAACAAACTTCACCTTAAGATCGAGCTGATCGCCTGGTACAACGGGTTGACGAAAACGTGCTTTATCAATCCCCACAAAGTAGTAGATGGTATCAGCACTAGCATCAGGATTTTCAAGGGATTTATAACCTAAAATACCAGTTGCTTGCGCTAATGCCTCTAAAATCATCACTCCTGGCATAATCGGTTTTACAGGGAAATGGCCTTGAAAGTAGGGCTCATTCATCGTGACATTCTTAATTGCATGAAGCTCTTCCATTGGGGTGTAATCAATCACACGATCTACCATTAAAAATGGGTAACGATGGGGTAGATACTGCATAATTTCATTAATGTCGATTATTTTTGAGTCGCTCATTCTACTCATTCTCCTGCTCTTCTATAGCTGCTTCTAAAGCGCGTACCCGTTCGAATAACTCGCCGAGACGCTTAATATTTCCCGTTGTTTTTAACCACTCACGATTCTCCATCATTGGAGAGGGGGATGAGTAGATTTTTCCACTCTTAAGGGAGTGCGATACATTTGTCCCCCCTGTTACCACTACTCCATCTTCAATTGTGATGTGGCCATTAATTCCAACCCCTCCACCAATTAAGACATTACTTCCAATGTGGGTCGAGCCTGCAATTCCCGTATAACCTGCAATTACGCTATTTTCACCCACTCGGCAGTTATGCCCAAGTTGAACGTGGTTATCTATTTTTGAACCTTTTCCTACAATCGTGTCATCAATCGCTCCACGATCGATAGAGCTATTGGCACCAATATTTACATCATCATAGAGAATCACGCGCCCTACTTGAGCTACCTCAGTGTACCCCTCTTTTGCACGTGCAAACCCAAATCCTTCTGCGCCAATCACACAGCTAGGGTTTAAAATAACGCGATCACCGATGAGAGAGTTATAACGTACCGTTACATGGCTAAAGAAGTAGCACTCCTCTCCAATAACGACCCCCTTCTCAATCACAACATGGCTATCGATGTAACTATTTTTACCAATCTTACAATCTGCACCAATCACGGCGTAAGGACCGATCGTCACCCCTTCACCAATCTCTGCGCTCTCATCAATCACCGCTGTTGGGTGAATGCCTGAATATTGTCGATAATCGTGTTTAAAGAGCTGAGTGATATAAGCCCAAGCAACGTGTGTCTCATCACAAATTAATCCTGAGCCTTTTAGGTAATCTGCGTTTCTTTGATTCACTAATACAGCAGATGCCTCACTCTCCTCTAAATATCGGCGATAACGAGGGTTATGAACGAATGAGATACTCCCTTTCCGCCCATCTTGAATGGTGGAGAGCCCCTCAATCTGTAAAGATCCATCTCCAACTAATGTTACGTCGAGCCCTCTCTCCACTAATCTCTGGTGAATCTCAGCTAATGTTATCTGCTTCATCTACTCCTCCTCAGTTAACGCTTGATAGATACGATCGGTTAAATTGAGCTCCTCTTTTGAGTAGACAATTCCTGACTCTAAAATAAGATCGTACCCATTTTGATCGGCAAAGGTGAGAATCGCACTATTGATACGGCGCTGCATATTGTAGAGCTCCTCATTTTTACGAAGATTATACTCTTGCCGAAACTCATCACTTAAACGGGCAAACTCCCGCTCAAGATTGAGCATCTCTCGCTCGATCGCTCTCATCTTATCCGCTGCCTGCCCCTCATCCATCATAAAGAGCTGCTGACGAAGTAGATCGATCGTATTGCGCTTCTCCATTAAAAGCTTATCTTTCGGCATAAACTCCTCATCAAGAAGAGCAATGACATCGACATAGGTAGAGTAGCGATCAAGGAGTTCGTGACTATCGACAATTCCGATCTTTAAACGCTCCTCTCCAAATGAGAGAGGAGCAAAAAAGAGGAGAAGCAGAAGCGTAAAAAGTCGCCCCAAATTTAACCCATTAAAAATATGCATCAAAGACCTTTAGAAGGGGATTCCGATCGAGAACTGGAAGTTCTGCGTACGATCATGATCCTTCTTATTGAGCGGCTTAGCATATGAGAAGCTAAGTGGCCCCATAGGAGAGAGCCACACGAAAGAGAGCCCCGCTGAATAACGGAGATCTTTCGCCTCAAAATCACTCATCTCAGGATAGATTTGACCACCATCGACAAAAGCACTCCAACGAAGATTATTATTATCGCTAAATCCAGGAACGCGCATCACCATCTCAGCTGTCCCGTTGACTCTAAAAGCGCCCCCGACACTCGCCCCATTTGCATATTTAGGGCCAAGTGAGCTGCCACGATATCCACGAACTGTACGGAGTCCCCCACCATAGAAATTCTCATAAAATGGGAGTTTATCGTTCTTACCATACCCTTTACCCATCATCACATCACCACGAAGAGTAAAGACAAAATCATCACTATCGAAGAGAGGATAGTAGCTCTGGTGACGATACATCACCTTATAGAACTCATCCCCTGATCCTGGTAACGCTCCTGAAAATGCCAAGGTGTTTAGCGTCCCTTCAGATGCAAAAACTGTACGATTTCGGGTATCTCGACTAAATGAGAGCCCTAACTTATAGAGATTTCGACTGCTCTTAGCGAGGTTTGAACCCGATTTACAGTAACCATCAGCATTCACCCCTTTACTACACCCTTTTGGATCGATCTCTTGAACAATCTCATAAGGGGAACTTACCGTCGATTTAAGCTTTACCTTCTCATAGCCAACATCAAGATTGAGTGCAGAGTATTCACTTAACGGATATCCAAAGAGGAGTGTGGCGTTATAACCATCTTGGATGTAATCCCCTGTATCGTTATAGTCATGCTTCTGCTTTGTATATCCTAGCGAGATACCAGCACTAATCCCCTCTTTAGTAAAGTAGGGATCGATATAGCTGATATTAAAGCTCTGACCACTATCATCAAAATCTCCATACACAGAGAGATGGTGCCCCGTTCCCATAAAGTTTGGCTGATCAAAACCTGCGTTTAATCCAAACTTACTCTCTTGCCCGTAGCTTAAACCGAGCGTGATACTTCCCGCTCCACGCTCTTTAACATCATAAGTTAGATCAACCTGATCATCTTCAACACTCGTTACTGCAACATCAACATCCTCTACGTGAGGGAGACGCTGAATACGAATCTTAGAGCGCTCAATATC
>JASLFR010000040.1 GCA_030150565.1 Cardiobacteriales bacterium
ATTGCGGTTAAATTGTAACTCTTATTCCAAAAGAGCAGTTTATCGAGAAAGAGGGAGAGCTTTTTAGCCTCCTCATCAGATGGGGGCTCAGGGAGCAGACAAAACAGCGCTTGATCGGTCATTTTTTACTCACAATTGTGATCGGTTTTCATGATGAGACTCATAAGGTGAATAACTTTATTCATTGATACACCTATGATAAATTAATCAGTTGCATCTTAGCAGGAAAATGGTCGCCCTTATGGGCAAATTTAGTGGATAAGGGTAGTGAAAATGAGCCAAAGTTTCAATAAAACAATCTTAGTTGTGGATGATAGCGTTACCGCGCGTATTACCATTAAAAATTTATTAGAGGAGCTTGGCTGCAAAGTCTTAGTTGCAGAGAATGGGCTAAACGCAATTGGAGATGCCATTAAGCATCAACCAGATCTTATTCTCCTTGATCTCTCTATGCCTATCTGGAGCGGTTTCTCTACCCTCTCGATGTTACGAAAATCGCGCCGCACCCAAAGTATTCCAGTCACTATTCTCTCTGGAAAAGAGGAGCACTCTGATCGCATTCGCGCAAAAACATTAGGAGCGATCAACTATATCCTAAAACCTTGTGCTAAAGAGGACATTATTACAACACTCGGCATGCTTTAAGCCTGTGATTCACTTATCGCCATTCAGGGGGAAGCGTGCTAGCATAGCTTCAACTTTTTCTCTCAAAATCAACGGTCATGGACAGCAATAACATTATCTATAAAATCAACAATATCTTGTGTGCATCGCCCACTTCCGATATTGATGAGATTGTGCAAAACCTCCCAATACATGAAACCCCACTCTCAAAAGAGTGGCTAACGGGAGTGATTCACTTACGGGGAAAAATTATCCCAATCACCCACCTTAATCTCTTCATCAGTGAGCATGCTCAAGGCACTCGCGCTTACACCCCTAAGCGGAACGAAGTGATTCTCATCGTGACTGAAGAGACGTGGAGTTACGGCATCCAGATTGCCCAGATCGTTGGGGTCTCCGCCACTAATACATTTGATGAGGTTAACCATACCCCTCCCACATCGGAGCATATTCCAGAGATCTTAAAGCGCATCTCTAAAGGAACGATGAAAAAAGCGGGAGAAGAGTACCTCACCATCGATCTTAAAGAGCTCATTAAGCTCCCCGAATTTATCAACTCTTGTCGTGTTTAAACTTTTTAAATTTATCATTTTTCAGAGGTAGTATTGCATCATGTATAACGTCGATAACCGCGAACGATCAACAAAATGGGACGTCATTCTCCTCGTCTCTTTTATTGCGATCTTCATCATCACTGCAGGCAGCACCATCTTTTTAGTTAAAGAGGCGGGGCAGCAGACCGAAAAACTGAAGACTGGGCACTTCCAAAAGAGCCTCTATCTTGCTGAGCTTGAAACCTTCACAAATGATCTTGTGACGGGCGACATCAATGCAATTGGCAAATTAACAGTTCATATTAATAAAATGCGCGCTTTTGATGATGAGAGTAGTGCATGGATCGGAATCACTCGTGATGCAGAGCAGTTAAAGCGCACAGCTGACACACAAGCGCTCTCAGAGAGCTTCTTTGACCGTGAAAATATTATCAATCAATTAAAAGAGATCTCAGAAAGAGCGAACGATCTTGCAAGTTCAAAGGCGTATCAGCACCCAGTTATCTCTAACTATATCGCTCTCAATACCACGATGGATTTAGTGAGCAACCTCTACTATTCAGGTGAGCTTGAGTATGTAAAAGATGCATACACCCGTATCAATCAATCAATTCAGACAAAAGGACCTGCGTTCCCCTACATTCAGAACTATCCTGATGTCTTAGAGCTCTACCAATCTGCAAGTATTCTCGATCTTCTAGCGGATAATGCAGAGAACTTAACCAAGCTCTTAGAGCAGAAGAATGCGCTCCTTGCAAAAGTTCAACATCAAGCAGGGGCACTGAGCAATCTTACCGATACTTCTAGCAAATTAGAGAAGATCTCGCTCTTTAATAACCGCATTAAAGTACCCGCTCAATCGATCATTGTTGGGGTGATTCTTGCAATTATCTCACTTGTCGTCACACTCTTCTTAATCATGCATATCCTTAAAGAGCGTGCGAAGAATGACCGTGCGATTGAGACTCAAAATCAGAAGAACGAAGAGGCGATCTATCAGATGCTCGAAGTTATCGATGGTCTCTCACAAGGGGATTTAACGGTACAAGCAAAAGTAACTGACCACTTTACTGGTACTCTTGCAGACTCCTTCAATATGTCGGTTGAAGAGCTTCGTGCACTCGTTAAAGCAGTTGGTGATTCATCAAGCCGCCTCGCTTCAGGGGTTCATACTGCTATTGGTCACGCAGATGAGTTTACAGAAGCATCACTCTCACAAGCGATGCAGATTACCGAAGCAACCAATATTGTTTCACATGTAACCAAAGCGATGTTAGACGTATCAACACAGACATCAGCAGCTGTTGATATTGCGATGAGCTCAACAGAAGTTGCTCGCTCTGGTTCTGAACGTGTACGTTCAACAATTACAGGGATGGATCAGATTCGTGAGCATATTCAAGAGACCTCTAAGCGAATCAAGCGTCTTGGAGAATCATCTCAAGAGATTGGGGACGTTGTTGAGCTGATTAACGACATTGCAGACCAGACCCACATCCTCGCACTGAACGCCGCTATTCAAGCATCAGCTGCAGGTGAAGCAGGTAAAGGTTTTGCGGTTGTTGCCGATGAGGTTCAGCGTCTTGCGGAACGTACAGGAAACGCAACCTCTCGTGTAGAGGCGTTAGTTAAGACGATCCAATCAGATACAAACGAAGCGATCTTTGCGATGGAGAAGAGTACGTCAGAGGTTGTTAACGGTGCAAATCTTGCTGAGCGTGCAGGGGAATCCCTTACAGAGATTGAATCTGTATCGGGCCGTTTAGCAGGTCTTATTCAATCAGTTTCTCAAGCTTCTCGAGAAGTTTCTGAGCTTGGAAGCCAAGTACAATCGAGCATGACCTCCGTTAAAGGGCTCTCTGAGAAGAACGTTGAAAATACGAAAACAACCAAAGCAGCCATTGAAGCGCTTGAGCGCCTTGCTGATGAGTTGAGAGAGTCTATCTCAGGTTTCAAGATTTAGAGGAATAAGCTCTAGCATCAATCTGCTAGAGCTTAGCTTTTCTAGCATTCGTTCACTCTTTTCACGAAAAATTCTGCACTATGAAAATCACTGATCCAACCATTTACAGCTTAATTAGAGATATTCGCGCAAACATTGTGCGCCGCTATCTTTCGCTCAGCATCAACCGAGCGAACAAGCCAGACCTCTCCTTCGATCCTAAAAAGATCGATCCTGTGATCGCACAATCGCCTGATAATTTAGTGCTATGGCAGAGCTTTCGCGATTACTTCACCCACCTTGATCCTACTCAGGAGCATTTTGGGAATCATAATCTCTATAAAGCGATTATCGATCAGTTAAAAGAGGTTGAACTTGGAAAAAATGATGGATTGGATATCCCTCCTCTTCTAGCGCAGCTCACATCTGGCGCAACTAAAGCAGGAACAGAGCAGAACGACGAGAGCGAGCAGAATGACTCTAAGGTTGATGAGCTTCAATTTATCGATATCTCCCCTCTAAAAGAGATTCTCTTAGCGATCGATAATAATCAGCAACCGATCGAATCACTCCTAGAAGCTGAAGCGGAAATTGAGCTACTTCATAACGGCTTAATGCAGGCGAATTATCCTCTGCTCGCCGTTGCACTTGCAGAGAAGCTCGATGATGCAGATGCTGACCAAAAATTTGAATCATTAGTCTGCTTTACTGATCTCTACAACGGCCTTGAAGCGGGTTTTAGACCAAATGGGGAAGAGAATCTTACCGAAACTTATCGTCAATATTATCTCTGGGAAGCTTATCAGGAGCTGTATGAGAAGATTGAAGAGTTTATTGGGCGATTCCAAGAGAATCCAAAGTTTTTCTCACGTAAATCGACCACCCGTGAATTAGAGAGTATCTTTGCACTGCTTAAGACAGGGGTTGCTTTCACCCTTGATGGGGGGCTACAGAGCGAACTCGCTAGCCGCAACCCTTCAGATCGTGAATGGCATATCAACTTCTTCACCCGATTCTTAAGCGCCCACAGCAATCGCTCAGTCATCAGTGAAGAGATCACTGAAGTTGCTCAAGCTCCTCTACAAGAAGAGAGCATTACACCTCCAGAGCAGAGTGGGGCCTCACTACGTCACCCCTACTATTTAGAGGGGAGACGAGAAGTTACCTTAAAAGAGGCGCCCGATTATGGGGAAGATCTTGTTGCCGAACTGAAAGAGAGCTTCCAAGAAGAGGTGGCTCAAGAGGTCTTTCCAGCGATAGAGGAGAGCCTACAACAGCTTACTGAAGCACCATACGATAATGAGGTGATACTTACGCTTCGTCGCGCCTTCCATACCCTAAAAGGGAGCGGATATATGGCGGGCTTTATGGTTGTAGGTGAAATTGGCTGGCAAGTAGAAGAGGTGCTTAACGGTTGCCGAGATCATAAATATGAGTTCTCCCCTGCGATTTGGCATCATGCAAATGATGGTTATGAAGCCGCAAAAGCACTCTTAGCAGATGAACTCTCCCATGATGAAGGGATTGCACACCTAGAGCGTATCGCTTATCAAGGGCACTATCTATTAACTCACGATGGAGTAATTGAGCCTCAAGAGAGAGCTCCAATTGCAGAAGCTATACCAACAGCCGACTCTGCCCCTGCTGCCGAAGAGACAACTACTACAACCACACTTCCCCACCCCTACTATCTTATCGGGTCACTCCCTGTTGAGTTAAAAGAGGCACCCGATTATGGAGAAGATCTCATAGCAGAGCTAAAAGAGAGCTTTGCTGAAGAGATGTCTGAAGAGGTTTTTCCTACCATCGAAACAGCTCTTGAAGAGCTCTTCAATGATGCGCCAGATTTTGATAAAGAGCAGGTAGATAACTTGCGCCGCGCCTTCCATACAATTAAAGGGAGCGGTTTTATGGCGGGGCATATGGTGGCAGGAGAGATGGCATGGCAAGTTGAGGAGCTTCTCAATGCCTGTCGAGATCATAAATTTGAATTTAATGATGTGCTGCTCCACCACTCAAATGATGCTTTTAAAGGGATAAAAGGGGTTCTTTCAGGCGAACTTAGCGAAGCTGATGGAATTAAAGAGCTTGAGCGAATTGCATTCCAAGCAAAAGAGATTATGGATCACCGTGCTCAAATTGAGCCTCAAGAGATGGTACAGAGCGTGGTTCAGCCCTCAATCTCCACCCCTATTTTGGAGACGTCCCCCGCTTCCGAAATTGCGCCAGAAGTTATCGAACCCTCTTTTGAAGATCATTTTGGATCTGAAGAGGTATACAAAGAGCGTCCAGAAGAGAATCTCTTTAGTGAAAATGAGCAATACACCTTAGCTCAATACGATTTAACAGCACTCATTAAACCGCTTGAAGAGCTTAAAGAGATGCTCCCGCAACTGCGTCTTGGTTCCTACTATGACCTGCAGGATTTCTCACGAATTACAGGCGTCTTAACGAATCGCTCCCCTCTTCCTTCCATCATTAAAGAGCAGCAACTGATTAGTGCACTCCATTACAACTCTTTAATGCATCGAGCACACGGTATCTCTCCAAGAGAGCAGACTCTCGAGCTATGGGAGAAGGTACTTAACGAGATCGAAGCGCTCACTGAATTTAAAGGACAACTTCGAGAAGAGTTAATCGATGAGCAGGTAAAAGCGCTCAAACGCCCTATCATCACATATGGCGCCTCAGCTATTGAGGAGAGCGATGAATCGAATGAGGAGCAGGAGCTTTACGAACTCTTTAAAGAGGAAGCGATTGAGATCCTTGAGATTACAGATGAGCTGATCAATGATTGGCGTGATGATGGTTATAATGAGCATTCAGAGCTGATTGCGGAGTTTAGACGCCATATGCACACCCTTAAAGGGAGCGCACGCATGGTTGATCGTAACGATATTGGCCAGCTCGCTCATGCGATGGAGTCACTTCTCGATCCGCTCTACATTAGCCGATTCAATTCCGACCCTAAGCAGTTTGAAGTACTTCAAAGAACGCTCGACTATCTCCCTTTGATGCTCGAACGCTCAACAAAAACGCTCAATGAAGAGGGGTATAGTCTCCTCTCTGCACTCCATCTCCTTTTAGGAAATGAGACACCACCAGAGCTCGATATTGAAGGGAACATTGAAGGGGATCAAAAACTCACTAAAGTAACTGAAGAGACGAGTACTGCAGCACAAGCAGAATTGAGTGCGATCCGTGTTTCACCTGTCCGTTTAGCTAATATTTCTGAAGATGTTGCTGAGAATATGATTCTTGCAACACAGCAAGAGCGTACACTTGGACAACTCAATACCGCTCTTGATGAACTTGAGCGCACAATCTCTCGCGTTAATATGCAGACCCGCAGGATCGAGATTGAGATGGAGGCGCAGATGCTCTCCCGCCACGCTCGAGTTGCTGAAGATGATGATTTTGACCCATTAGAGCTCGACCGCTTTACAGAGCTTCAACAAGTAACACGCTTCATCTCTGAATCAGTCTCTGACCTCTACTCTCTTAGAGAGACTCTTCAAGAGCAGGTTGAGGAGCTAAGCGCTGTCTCTGATAAGCAGCACACATTAAATGACTATATTAATACTGCGCTCAATGAGATTCGTACCGTTAGCTTCCTCAATATTATTCCTCGCTTACGCCGCCTCATACGCCAAGTAGGTAAAGAGCATGATAAACGTGTAGAGCTCATCACTGAAGGGGTGGATATTCAAGTTGAACGCTCTATTGTTGAGCAGATGGTCGCCCCCTTTGAACATATGATTCGTAACTCAATCGTACACGGTCTTGAACCAACAGAAGAGCGAATCAGCGCTAATAAAGCGCCAACAGGGAAGATCACTCTCGAAGTGGTTAAGCAGGATGCTGAGCTTCTCATCCGCTTTAGTGACGATGGTAAAGGGATCGATATTGAGAAGGTACGCGCTAAAGCGATCGATATGGGGGTGATTCAAGCGGATCAACCTGTTGAAGATCAAGAGCTCGTAGAGATGTTGATGCTTCCAGGGATGTCTACCGCAACTTCACTCTCTCAAGATGCGGGGCGTGGAGTGGGACTCGACGTATTTGCTAAAGCGATTCTCCTTTTAAATGCTAAATTCCAAATTATCAATCGTCCCAATGAGGGGTTAACCTTTGAGATTCGTGTACCGTTTGCCCTCTCAACTATTAAATCTCTCATTGTGAAGGCGGGACATAAACATTATGCGATCCCCCTCAATCACGTTGTTGCGGTAGATAATCAGCAGAAAGTCGATGATTATGAGTATATTCACTATCAAGGGCAGAAATACCTCAACTATAAGCTCTCAAGCATCTATCGTGATATCTCTATCTTTACATCGGGCTCAGAGAGTAATCTCCATATTCTGCTCAATGTAAATGGAGTTCGTTACGCTCTTGAAGTGGATGAGATCGACTCACAAGAGGAGATTATTATGCGTCCCCTCAACCCACAGATAGCAGCAACGCCAGGGCTTTCAGGAGCATCTGTTCTCTCTGATGGGGAGATCGTCTACATTCTCGATGTAGCGAAAGTCTTCGATAGCGTCTTAACGGAAGAGGGTGCCTTTAACGAGCATGAGTTTGAACTCCTCTCTAATGAGTTTATCCGCGAGGCTTCAAAAGAGGTTGCGCCTAAAGTATTGGTGGTTGATGACTCAATTACCATGCGTCGTGTCTCATCCCGCCTAGTAGAGAAACTTGGTCTCCGTTATGAGACCGCAAAAGATGGTTTAGATGCGATTGAAAAAGTTGAAATCGACGCACCTGACCTCATTATGCTCGATATCGAGATGCCTAATATGGATGGTTTTGAGGTCTTAAGTTACCTTAAATCTCATGAAGCTTATCACCATATTCCAATCATCATGATCACCTCTCGAATTGGTGAGAAACATAAAGAGCGAGCGCTTGAACTTGGCGCAAGCATGTATTGTGGTAAGCCCTACACTGAAGATGAGATGAATGCCAACATTAAACAGCTTCTCTCACACAAGTGGGATAAGTTTGACAATTAAAGCGAGATAAAATTATGAGTAAATTGAGACAACTCTCCATCACCTTCAACAGCGCCGATCAGATGGCTGAAGCATATATGCCTTTTTTAAGAAATGGGGGATTCTTTATTCCAACCGATCGTGAATTTTCGCTCGGGGATGAGCTCTTTATCGTCTTAACCTTACCTGATGATCCTAAAAAGCGTTTCCCTGCCCCCGCTCAAGTGGCGTGGATCAATCCACCTAATGTCTCTGGTGGTCGCAAACCAGGAATTGGTGTCGCTTTTGTCGGAGTGCAGGCGCAAGCGATTAATAAACGTTTTAATGATCTTGTAAAAACTTCTACGCGCCGCACATCGGGCGCTCGCAACACAATGTAATGAGTATGTTTATCGATTCTCACTGCCACCTTGATCGTATTGAACACCCCGATCTCTCCTTTGAAGCGCTTATTGAAGCAGCTAAAGAGGCGAAGGTTGGAAAGATGCTCTGTGTCAGCATCGGCTTAACTCAATGGCAAGCGATGGCAGATCTTGTCGCTCCTTATGAGAATATCTATCTCTCAGCTGGGATTCATCCTTGTAATGTTGAGAGTGAACCGCTCCCAACTGAAGAGCAGTTCGCACCTCTCTTAGAGGATCCTCGTGTTATCGCAATTGGTGAAACGGGTCTCGATTACCACTATATGCCTGAACTTAAGGTGAAACAGCAAGCCTACTTTATTGCGCAGATTGAGCTAGCTAAAAAATATCAGAAGCCGCTCATCATTCATACCCGAGAGGCGCGCCACGATACGATCAATATTTTAAGAAATGAGGATGCAAGAGATGCTCGAGGTATTCTCCACTGCTTTACAGAGAATTGGGAGATGGCAAAACAGGGCTTAGATCTCGGTTTTTACCTCTCATTTTCTGGAATTATCACCTTCAAAAATGCAAAAGAGTTACGGGAAGTAGTGCGAAAAGCCCCTCTTGATCGCTTGCTTATTGAGACCGATGCCCCCTATTTAGCCCCTGTTCCCCATCGAGGAAAGGTGAATCATCCAGCGCTCGTCCCCCACGTTGCTCAAGTGATGGCTGATATTAAAGAGTGCTCCCTCGAAGAGATTGCGAAGATCACCACCGGTAATTTCAATCGCCTCTTTAAACTCGCCCCCTAAAATTTTTTCTAAAAATCATTTAAAGAAGAGATCCAAATGAAAATAGCTATTCTTGGCGATCTTATGCTCGACCGCTACTGGTTTGGTGATACTGACCGAATCTCCCCTGAAGCACCTGTTCCTGTCCTCCGTGTGCAGAGAGAGGAGGAGCGATTAGGAGGAGCTGCAAACGTCGCCCTTAATATTCGTGCACTCGATGGTGAAGTCACTCTTGTTGGCGCCTTAGGTGATGATGAGAATGGAGCTCGAATAGAGCATCTTTGCCGTGAAGCTGGGATTAATCTACGCCCTATTATCGATTGCAACCACCCGACCACCACTAAATTGCGTATTGTCAGCAAACAGCAACACCTTTTACGTTGCGATTTTGAGGAGGTGAGTGAGGGGAATCTCATCAATCTTAAAGAGCATCAAAACCTCATCGATGAGGTGATTGCTCAGCACGATATCCTACTCCTCTCCGATTACGGAAAAGGCTTTCTTTCTGAGCCACAAGCGCTCATAAAAGCTGCACGAAAGGCGGGGAAAAAGGTGATTGTCGATCCTAAAGGGGATGACTTCTCCAAATATCGGGGCGCCTCGCTTGTTACCCCTAATCGGAGTGAGTTTGAGACAATTGTTGGCAGACAAGAGGATGAAGATGCGCTCCTCACCGCAGGAAAAAATCTGCGCAAGCTCCTTGAGCTCGATGCACTCTTAGTCACCCGCTCTGAAGAGGGGATGACCCTCTTTACCGATCAAGAGCCCATTACACTCCCCGCCCGCTCCCTCGATGTTTTTGATGTCACAGGTGCAGGCGATACGGTAATTGCTAATCTCGCACTCGCTCTTTCAGAGGGAAAGCCCCTTGCGGAAGCCGCTCGCATCGCGAATATCGCAGCCTCTATTGTGATTGGAAAGATGGGGGCCGCTCAAGTGAGCCGAAAAGAGCTCAATTATGCACTTGGATACTCTCAACGAGCGCACCATCAAGTCTTAACGCTCGATGAGTTATTAGAAGAGGTGAAAGAGGCTCGCAGCAAAGGTGAGATCATTGTGATGACTAACGGCTGCTTCGATCTCCTCCATCGTGGCCATGTTCTCTATCTTGAAGAGGCGCGAAAATTGGGGCATCGCCTCATTGTAGCCCTCAATTCAGATGCCTCTGTTCGTCGCTTAAAAGGAGAGGAGCGCCCCATTATGGATGAAGTGAGCCGTGCAACTGTGATGGCAACTCTCTCATCTGTCGATTGGGTTGTTCTCTTTGATGAGGATTCCCCTGAAAAATTGATTGAACAAATATTACCCGATATTTTGGTAAAAGGGAGCGATTATCGAGTTGAGGATATCATGGGTGCGGAGGCTGTTTTAGCCAATGGTGGACGGGTTGAGTTGATCGATTTGATTGATGGTTACTCCACCACCAAAGCTGTTGAAAAGATTAAAAAAACTTCGAAATAGCCCCCGCTTTTCCTCCCCCTCTGCTATAATGTATCTTTTAAATTAATATCAAAAATAGGAGACAAACCATGGATGAGAATAGACGCAAAGCGCTCGAGGCGGCATTGAGCCAAATTAACCGTCAGCATGGAAAAGGTTCACTCATGCGTTTTGGAGATAAGACCGAAAATAGAGATATTGTTGCTGTCTCCACAGGTTCACTTGGGCTCGACGTTGCACTCGGTATCGGTGGTCTTCCACGGGGCCGCGTTGTTGAGATCTTTGGGCCTGAATCATCAGGTAAAACAACTTTAACGCTTCATGTAATTGCAGAGGTGCAGAAAGCGGGTGGAACAGCGGCTTTCGTCGATGCGGAGCATGCGCTCGATCCCTCTTATGCTAAAAAACTTGGGGTAGATGTAGAGAACCTCTATATCTCACAACCTGACAATGGTGAGCAAGCGCTTGAGATCACAGATACGCTAGTCCGTTCAGGCGCTTTAGATGTTGTCGTTGTTGACTCAGTTGCAGCGCTCACACCCCGTGCAGAGATTGAGGGGGAGATGGGTGATTCCCATATGGGATTGCAAGCTCGCCTCATGAGCCAAGCGCTCCGTAAGCTTACTGGAAGCATTCAAAAATCGAATACGCTTGTTATCTTCATCAACCAGATCCGCATGAAGATTGGGGTGATGTTTGGAAACCCTGAAACTACAACGGGTGGAAATGCTCTAAAATTCTACTCATCAGTACGTCTCGATATCCGTCGTACAGGGGCGGTAAAGCAGGGTGATGAGGTGATCGGTGCCAATACTCGAGTACGTGTGGTTAAAAATAAGGTCTCTCCCCCCTTTAGACAGGCGGAGTTTGAGATTATGTATGGGCATGGAATTGACCGACTCGGTGAGATTATCGAGATGGGCGTTACCGCTGGCTTAGTCACCCGTGCAGGAGCGTGGTATAGCTATGGTGATACTCGCTTAGGGCAAGGGAAAGAGAATGCAAAGCAGTATCTGCGTGATAACCAAGAGATGGCCGCAGAATTAGAGGAGAAGGTGCGTGCTCACTTCATCGAGAGCCCTCTTGAAGCCTCTTTCGAAGTAGATGATGAGGGGAGTGACGAAGAGTAATCGCCCCATTATCAAAAATTCTCTATAATAGAATCGATCGATAGCCTTCCTTGTGAAGGCTATTTTTTTCTAAGGAGATTTTTTATGACTCAATCAATCAAGAGCGCAGTCCGTTTTGTCACCATCACTGAAAATGAGGCTGGACAGCGTGTCGACAACTATCTAATGGCACAATTTAGACAACTTCCAAAGAGTCGAATCTATCGTATGATCCGCAACGGGGAAGTGAGAGTCGATAAAGCACGGGTTAAAGCGAATACTCGACTCAATGTGGGGGAGATAATCCGCCTCCCTCCTGTCACTCTTCCAAAGAGTAGAGCAATTGAGATTCCCCAACCCTTCTTAAGAGAGATTGAGCGCTCTATCGTTGCAAATGAGGAGCATTTTCTCATTATCGATAAACCATCAGGGGTGGCTGTCCATAGTGGGACAGGAGTTGAGTATGGAATCATCGATGCCATTCGTGCACAATTCAGTGATCATCCATTTTTTGAACTGGTCCACCGACTAGATCGCGATACTAGCGGCCTACTCCTCATTGCTAAAAATCGTCCAACCCTTCTAGAACTGCAGGCGCAACCCTTTAAACGGCTCTACCAACTACTGGTAGCTGGCCACTGGAGTGATTCTTTAACCAAAATCGCTCACCCTCTACGCACTGACCATCGCATTGAGGGGGAGCGCCATGTCATTATCGATCAAGAGAGTGGCGTTGAAGCGGAGACACTCTTTAAACCCCTACAATATTTTAACGCTAAAACACTCCACTTTACCCTTCTAGAAGCGGAGCTAATAACAGGGCGCACCCACCAAATTCGAGTACATACTCAATCGGCTCAACACCCCATTATTGGTGATGAGCGTTACGGTGATAGTAGACTCAACCAAACATGTAGAACGCTCGGGCTAGATCGACTCATGCTCCACGCCTCTATACTCCAATTTACAATTTCTGGCAGAGAATACAGTTACCACTCCCCTCTTCCTAGCCAATATCTCAAGCAGTTAAACGTCGATAAATAGGGCATTTTTTAGAGATGTATTATAATAAATACTCGATAAACGGAGGCTTTCCATTACGATGACAACGCAACCTAATCGCTTTACCTTCCCCGTTCGGGTCTACTATGAGGATACGGATGCAGGGCAGATTGTGTACCACTCCAACTACCTTAAATATATGGAGCGCGCGCGCACAGAATGGCTGCTCTCAAAAGGGGTCAATCTTCATCATCATGCCGAAACTAATGGGGAGCTCTTTGTCGTACATGATCTCTCCATCCGTTACCATAGGCCTGCCCATCTTTGTGATGATTTAGTGGTTGTAAGCCAGATCATAAAACAGACTCGCACACGTGCAATCTTCAGCCAAAATATTTTTCGTGGGGAAGAGTTACTCACTGAAGGGGAAGTGGTGATTGTCTCTTTAGATGCAGAGACCCGCCGCCCCCGCCCTCTTCCCGATTTTTTCAATTAAGGAGGCTCTATGACGAGCAACAATCTCAATTTATGGGAACTCATTGCAGGTGCAAGCCTGCCCGTTATGCTGATTATGGCGCTGCTCTTTGCAATGCTGATAATCGCCTCATTCCTCATCTGGAAGCGTTGGATTATCCTCAGTTATACCAAAAAAGCGGTCACCTCTTTTGAGCGCATCTTCTGGTCGGGGGCGGATCTCAACCAACTAGCTGCCGAAGCGCGCGCTAAAGGGGCTAATCTCTCTGGATTGGAGGCGATCTTCTTTGCAGGATTTAATGAATTTACCCGCCTAAGAGCTCATCTCAATTACACCCCTGAGCTCATCATTACTAGCACACAAAATGCGATGTTTGCAGAGATTCAGAAGGAGGAAGCGGAGTTAGAGCAATCCCTCTCTTGGCTTGCAACAACGGGCTCTGTCGCTCCTTATGTTGGTCTTTTAGGAACAGTGATTGGGGTGATGAACTCCTTTGTCTCCTTAGGGGGAGCGCAACAGGTGACACTTGCGCAAGTTGCTCCAGGAATTTCGGAGGCGCTCATTGCAACAGCTGTAGGACTTCTTGCTGCTATCCCTTCCGTAATGGCGTATAACAAATTTAGTAACGATATTAATAAAATCACCAATCGCTATGAGACATTTGTTGATCGCTTTTCTAACATCTTAGCGCGCCAATATATTCAGCTAAGAGGACGAGCTGCCGCTGAACAGAGAGCGCAACGGGGAGCGTATCCATCATGAGTAGACGAAGACGAGAGAAGAAACGGCTAACCGCTGAGATGAACGTTGTTCCCTACGTCGATGTTATGTTTGTACTCCTTACAATCTTTATGGTGACCGCTACAACCATCTCAGTTGGCGTTGATGTTGATCCGCCACAACTTGAGAGCAGTCAGCAGATTGCAACTGAAGGGGAAGAGATGATGGTGATCTCTGTCGATGCAGAAGGAAACTTCTACTTTAATCAATCGGAAGAGCCTACCCTTATTCGTCATGAAGAGGAGATTATCCAGCTGGCAGAGGCTATCTTTCAGCAAAATCGATCCATCAAAGCGCTCGTAAAGGGGGATAAATTTGCCCCCTATGGTCGTGTGATTGATGCGATGGCTCTTCTTCAGGGAATCACTGGGCAGAATGTTCAATTAATGACTGCACCGATGAGCGTAGAGCCGTAAAAGGAGCCGATATGTCTCGAGCATTGATCGATAAAATCGCAACCATCATAAGCCTTATTCTCACCGCTACTATCGTTCTGATTGGAGGTTATTTTATCTACCGCTCTTCTATCCATAAGATGATCTTTACCTCCTCAGCCCCCAACCTACTTGAAGATCAGCCAATCTCAAGTAGCGAACGGATCGACCACGAAAAAGTGGAAGAGGAGTTAAATCGTCTTGCAACGGAGAAGCGTCTCGCTGAAGAGCGTGCCCGTGCAGAAGCGGAAGCGAAACGAAAAGCAGAAGAAGCAGCAAGACAAAAAGCTGCTGCCGAAGCGGAAGCGAAACGAAAGGCAGAGGAAGCCGCAAAACAGAAAGCTGCTGCCGAAGCTGAAGCGAAACGAAAAGCAGAGGAAGCTGCAAAACAGAAAGCTGCTGCGGAAGCGGAAGCGAAACGAAAAGCTGAGGAAGCCGCAAAACAGAAAGCTGCTGCGGAAGCGGAAGCAAAACGAAAGGCAGAGGAAGCTGCAAAACAGAAAGCTGCTGCGGAAGCGGAAGCGAAACGAAAGGCAGAGGAAGCTGCAAAACAGAAAGCTGCTGCGGAAGCGGAAGCGAAACGAAAAGCAGAGGAAGCCGCAAAACAGAAAGCTGCCGCCGAAGCTGAAGCGAAACGAAAGGCAGAAGAAGCCGCAAAACAGAAAGCTGCTGCGGAAGCGGAAGCGAAACGAAAAGCAGAGGAAGCGGCAAAAGCAGAACGGATAAAATCAGCACTGAATGCCGGCTATATCTCACAAGTGCACGGATATCTCTATGCAGCATGGCTTCCCCCGCTCGGTTCCTATAACCTAAAGGCTGACGCTAAGATATTGGTAGATACCAATGGGAGGGTTAAGAGTGCAACCATTATAAAATCGAGTGGCGATCCCCTCTTTGATCAATCTGTACTTGATGCGATCAACTCCTCAAGTCCTCTACCGATGCCTAACGATGCAGATGCTCGTGCTCATCTCGCTAAACCTACTGAAGGATTTATTATTACCTTCTCACCACAATAGATAAGGAGCTTTACTTATGAAAAAGATCGCTGTTTGGGATTTTCCCATCCGCTTTTTCCACTGGACTCTACTCATTTTGATGGCAATCTGCCTCTATACCTCCTATAACCTTGCTCAATATTGGATATTTCTTAAATATTTTGGAGTTGAGCCCCTCTCTGGACTGGCGATCCATCAATACGCTGGGGTTGGAATCGTAATTTTAATTCTCTTCCGCATTGTTTGGGGATTTGTTGGCAGCTCTCACGCTCGCTTTTGGGATTTTTTACGGGGGCCAAAAACAATTATCAACTATTTAAAGAGTGGCACCTCCCCCACTGAAGGGCACAACCCTCTAGGCGCTTATATGGTCTTAGCGATGTTGATTGCCATTGCCATTCAAGTGGGAACTGGTCTCTTTTTAGAGGATAACTCCTACTATTTAGCGGGAGATGCCCCCCTTGCGAATCTTATTAATGGAAAGTCGATCACCCTTTTTGGAGAGAAACAATCTTTACGGACGCTCTTCAAAACGATCCACCTCTATGGGCGTACTGTATTAATCATCTTAATTGCCCTCCATATCGCTGCTGTGCTCTTCTACACAATCTTTAAACGGGCAAGCTTAATTAAGCCGATGATTACAGGCTCTCGCGATTTTCATAAAAATCATCTCGATGCCGAGCGCCCGTTAAAGCATAATCGCCCAATTATTGGTATGGGATTACTGGTGATCATCGCCTATTTAGTGATTCAGTGGCTCTATTGATGCTCAACCTTCCTCTTGATGGGCATTTATTAACCACCTATTGCAAATCTAGGCAAAAGTAAGTATTATCCTACTTCTACTTGTTTAGAACACCTTGCCTGGGTGGCGAAATTGGTAGACGCAGCAGACTTAAAATCTGCCGACCCTTATAACGGTCGTGCCGGTTCGATTCCGGCCCTAGGCACCATTACATAGAGAAGCCCGCTACAACTGTAGCGGGTTTTTTGTTGTCTGCATTTTTATATTTCTACAAGAAGTTAATCTAAAAAATTGAGAAACAGTAATCTATTTCTACTCTTTAAATAAAAGGGCCATCTAGCGCTCCTTAGATGGCTCTTTTCTCTATGACAACCCATTTAAAATCATATAAGCATTATTATCTAAGCGTTCTTTAATCGCTCTCCATTGAGGCATAACGCTATTTAGCAGCTCATAGAATCGATCACTATGATTATATTCTGCTATATGGCATAGCTCATGCAAAATCACATAGTCAATCGCTTCTTGAGGGGCTTTTACCAGATAGGGATTGAGCGTTATTCTGCCCTGCTTAGAGCAACTTCCCCATTGGGTCTTCATGGTTTGCAGTCGCAAAGGTGGCCGCTCGGTTACCCAGCTTGCTCTCGGCAATAAAACGGTAAGCCGCTTATTAAAATAATCTCGTGCTTTCTCTAAATACCATTGATGCAATAAGGATTGAATCACCTCTCGCTTAGCATCATTGGTATAAACCTCTAGATAACCCCGCATTAGGCGAACTCGATTTCCCCTACCCTCATTTTTATAAACTTTAAGCTGATATTGCCTACCTAAATAGTGATGTGTTTCACCACTTTTATATTGGAGTGGCGTTACGTAATATCGGTTTTGATAAAATGCTGTAAGCTGCTTAAAAATCCATCGTCCTCGCCTTTTTGCTGCTTGAATAACATCAGTATCAGCCATTGTAGGGGGCGCTAATACTTCAACCTCTAATGTTGGATGCACTCTAATTTTTATCGCATCTCGTTTTGATCTACTCCTCACCCGTGAGAAGTAGATCGGACATTGATCATAGTAAAAGTAATAATCCGTTTTTTGTTGTGATTGAATAAAAGATTGTGTCAATAATCCCTTATCCATTATTGTCCTCCCAACCGCACACTCTTTAGAACCTGCTCAACAAGTTTTTTCGCCTGATCTAGCCCCAAGCCTTCCGCTTGATAATATCTAAACGCTTTGGGTAAGAGCTCTTTTTGGATACTCTTCTCAATATTATCTGGATCGAGAGAGTTATGTTGAACTGCTCTCTCTACAACGTCAGCAATCTCCTTAGCAAAATGGATTAACTTACTGCTATCTAACGCCTTATTCTCTAAAAGAGTCGGATCAACCGTAAAAAATAGGCCGTAATAACGTCCAATATCAGTACCCCGTATCTCCTCTGGGATCGTCGATAATCGGCGCTGCTCAACATCCTCTTTTAACTGCTCAAAAAGTAAAAACTGTTTATAGGGGTGATCAAATAATGCCTCTGCCTCTTCAATCACCTGTCGTAAAAGCTGAGAAAAGCTCTCTTGGGCAAAGGGGTCATCCCCCATATTATCTTCGATCTCACGAGTCACTTGAGTCTTAATAATATCGGTCTTGTTCCTAATTTCTACCTCATGCTCCTTCAGCTCCTCCTCATCCATCTCGCTGTAAGGCTTCTTTTCCCCCTCAATCTGGCTGATTGAATAAAATTCTCCGCTAGTTTCAATATCAACCCCAACAACATACCGATCTAGAAGCTTTTTAACCTTATCAGAGTAAAGGTCGTAATCGACAGCCTCGCCACTATCCTGCTGGATAACCCGACGTAAGACCGTGAAATTATTCAATGTTCTCTTATAATCGGTAATGATCTCTTCAGTTACACGGGGATCTTGATAGAATCCAGAAGATTGTAATGCTACCTTTAAGCAGCTGGCGAACTCGCTTAACGCCTCATAGAAGTTATCCCTAATCTCCTGATTACGATCGATTGTATAATTCTCCATCTGTTGAAGATCGGGAATTAAACAGCGGCGGAGCTGCTCAAAATCATTCTTATTTTTAACTCCATCAAAAATAGCCCAG
>JASLFR010000127.1 GCA_030150565.1 Cardiobacteriales bacterium
AGCGACCGTTTACGCAGGGACAAAACCCAATCCTACCGTCACCAATGTTAATGAAGGTTTAGCACTCCTTAAAGAGAATGAGTGTGACTTTGTCATTTCATTAGGGGGAGGATCGCCCCACGACTGTGCAAAAGGGATCGCGCTCTGTGCTACAAATGGGGATGATATTAGCCAGTTTGAGGGGCTTGATCAGTCGAAAAATCCTCAACTACCTCTGGTAGCGATCAATACTACGGCAGGCACAGCAAGTGAGATGACCCGTTTCTGTATCATCACTGATGAAGAGCGCCAAATTAAGATGGCGATTGTGGATAAAAATACCACCCCTATTCTCTCAGTGAATGATCCTAATTTAATGATGGGGATGCCTAAAGGATTAACAGCTGCTACAGGTATGGATGCATTAACGCATGCAGTGGAGGCGTATGTCTCTACCGCAGCAACCCCTATTACCGATGCGTGTGCCTTAAAAGCGGTAACGATTATTTCACAATATCTGCGTCGAGCGGTAGAGAATGGGGAAGATAAAGAGGCGCGTGAACAGATGGCTTATGCCCAATTCTTAGGGGGGATGGCCTTTAATAACGCATCGTTAGGATATGTTCACGCTATGGCGCACCAATTAGGTGGGTTTTACGATCTTCCTCACGGCGTCTGTAATGCGGTTCTTCTGCCCCATGTTCAGGAGTATAACTTGAGCAAGAGTGCTGCTCGCTTAAAAGATGTGGCTGCAGCGATGGGGGTTGATGTAAGTGGTATGAGTGATGAAGAGGGTGGAAAAGCGTGTATTGCGGCGATTCGAGAGCTTGCAAAAGATGTTGGTATCCCTGAAAACTTAACGGCTCTAAATGTTAAAGAGGAAGATATCCCCACTCTTGCCGAGAACTCCTTGAAAGATGCGTGTGCGGTAACAAACCCACGTCAAGGGGATCAGGCAGACGTAGAAGGGATCTTTAAAGCAGCTCTCTAATGGATCGTTTAGAGTCTCTTATGTTGTAGAGCTTAACGATTAAAAGAGTGTAAAGAAGCGGTGGAGGCGGTGAAATCTCCACCGCTTTTTTCTTAGCTATAAAAAAGTGTTAAAAGAGCGAAAATAATGATTGACCCCCCTTAAAATTGGCTCTATATTGCACCGACTATTTTGCACATTGCTCGCTCAATTATTGAGGCGTCGCTTCGGCTTTTTAGTGATGTTCTGGCTCTGTTTGGCCAAGTTTTTTGTTGGTGATTTGTTTTATTGTTCACCCAATCCGGAGCTTTCTTACTACTCCACCCGTTGGGCGTTCACTCTTAGAAAACAAATATCTCACTGTTAACTTTTACCCTGGGGGATTTATGAATGGGAGAGTTACTTTTTACTCTATTTTACGGGGGCATTCTCGTAGTTACGGGCGTTGCAACGCAACTCTATTTTAAACATCGCTTACAGGCGCAAATCTCAACATCTATCGATGATGATGAACGATTACGACTGATTGATGAAGCATTGACTCATGCGCGTGAGTTAGAAGAGGGTCGAGTTGAGCCTCAACTTGCATTAGCGATGGGGGCACATCTTATCGGAGCTAAGGAGCGGGGATAATCTATGAACCAAGTCTATGTAGTGGGGGCGGTTTTAGCCTGCATCATCTACATCGGCATTGGCATAGTCTCATCATTAAAGGTTAAGAGTGTTGAGGATTACTACGTCTCAGGACGTTCTGCATCGACACTCTTTTTAGTCGCATCACTTGTTGCATCATACTTAAGCACCATCGTCTTTATGGGGGATGCGGGCTTTGCGTATGATGGCTATGTGGTGCCTCTTCTAATTATGAGCCTATTTGTCTTGCCGGGGTATGTGATTGGAGTACTCTTTTTTGGTCGCTATCTTCGCCGCAGTGAGGCGTTGACGCTCCCCGATTATTTTGGAAAGCGCTTCAATTCACGAGCAGTTCAGCGGATGAGTGCTGTTACCTTAATTGTGGGGATTATCTCCTATTTAGTGGCGATTACGCAGGGCGCTTCGCTTCTTTTAGCGGAGATTATGCCCGATTTAAGCTACCAAAATGCGCTGATTATTGTGGTTTTGATCTACACCTCTATCACCTTTCTCTCAGGAGCGAAGGGGGTTTTGTGGGTCGATACGGTGATGTTTCTTATCTTCACAGTCGCAACCTTTTTGGCGCTCCCTTACATCATTAAGGCGGCGGGTGGCTTTACTGAAGCGATGATGAAGATTCAGACACTTCCCGAAAAGCCCAATATTTTGAGCTGGCACGGCGTAACGGGGGAGAATAATTACCTTGGAAAACCACTCCATATCTTCTTCTTTACGGCGATTATCGGCTTTGTTTGGGGATCGGTCTTAGCGGTGAGCCCATGGCAAGCGAAGAGCTATCTTATGGCGAAGAGTGAGCATGTGGCGATTCGTGCCGCAATTCTCTCAACCATTGTGATTGCGGTGATGTATCTGGTGGTGCACTTTACGATGACGATTGTAAATGCAATCGATCCATCGATTAACCCTTCAGAGCGGGTTTTTATCTCCTCTGTCGTTAAGTATGTGCCACAGGCGATTGGGGTAGTTGCTATTAGTGGAATTTTTGCCGCAACGTTAGCGACAGGTTCAGCATTCTTACAGCTAATCGCCAATAGCATCTCTAACGACCTACTCGATGAGGAGCGAATTGGGCGTAAAAATCTGCTCTTAGTGAGCCGCTTAACGGTGATTGGTGTCGCTCTGGTGGGATATTTTATTACGAAATATCTTCCCCCATCGATGTTCTGGATCTCCATCTTTGCAGGAACGGTCTTTGCCGCCTCTTGGGCGCCGATCGCATTTGCGAGCGTTCTCTCCGATAAGGTGACAAAAGCAGCCGCATTTTGGAGTATCTTTGCTGGCTTCTTTGTGGTGTTGGTGACAGAGATTGTGGTGAATCAGCAAGGTTTTGAGTTCCCTATCTATCTCAATTCAGCCCTCTTTGGGGGGCTCTGCTCGGTGATTGTGCTACTAATTGTAAC
>JASLFR010000088.1 GCA_030150565.1 Cardiobacteriales bacterium
GGTATCTCCCTCCTTCTATCGTCACTCTTCAAAAGGGTATGAATGGTTCAATATTGATGAGCTTGAAGTGCGCGAAAAAGAGGGGGAGAAAGAGTATATCCTTAAAGCAGATGGAAAACCGGTGACCTATTACGGCATCCAGAAGATGGGAAAATCGAAGAATAACGGTGTTGACCCTGAAGAGATCATTCAAAAATATGGGGCGGATGTCTCCCGTCTCTTTATGATGTTTACCTCACCACCTGAACAATCCCTTGAGTGGTCTGCCTCAGGTTTAGAGGGTGCTGAGCGCTTTATCAATCGTATCTGGAATTTTGCTTACCAGAATCTTGAGACTCTAAAAGGGGAGCAGATGCCTCTCAATGCATTGACGGATAAGCGGGCTAAAGATATTCGCCGCGCCATCCATCAGGAGCTCAAGAAAGCACTCTTTGACTATGAGCGCTTCCACTTCAATACGGTGATTTCAGCGAATATGATCATTCTCAATAAGCTCAATGAGCTCTTAGAGACAGAGGAGCATAATGCGGTTAAACAGGAGGGCTTTGCCATTATGATGCGCCTTTTAAGCCCCATCATCCCCCATGTGACCCACTATCTCTGGAGTGAGATTTATGGCGATGATATTTTAACTCACCCGCTCCCCTCTGTAGATGAAGAGGCGCTCGTAGCGGATGAAATTAAATATATGATCCAAGTAAATGGTAAGCTTCGTGGCGAAATTATCGTTCCCGCTTCAGCCTCTAAAGAGGAGATTGAGCAAGCCGCATTGGCGAACGAGAATGCGCAAAAGTTTATGGAAGAGAAAGAGGTTGTACGAGTGATTGTGGTTCCTAACCGCTTAGTCAATATCGTTGTAAAATAGATTTACCACTCGATAAAAGAGAAGCGCTGAATTATTATTCAGCGCTTTTTTTATTCTCTCCTCTTTCTACTTTTTAGATCGATCTCTGCTCTTTGCCCCGCTCACCAGTCCTTCATAGATAAAGCTAAAACGGGTTGTGCGTTGGCTCAATCCTGCCCAAAGAGCGCTCTCTCCAGCAAAAAGAGTCACCCGCTTCTTTGTTCGAGTAATCCCTGTATAGAAGAGCTCCTTTGTAATAAAGGGGGAGCCCTGCTCTGCTAAAAAGAGGAGGACGTGATCAAATTCACTCCCTTGCGATTTATGAACGGTCATTGCAAAGGCGACCTCATGTTTTGGAAGAGTGTGGATCGAATAACTCTCCTCACGATGCTCAAAATAGGCACGTAACCCCTCTTCACGCTCTAAAATCAGACCTACATCTCCATTATAGAGCCCATAATCAGCATCATTCTGCTCAATCATAATCGCTAAACCGTGATAGAAGCTGCGTCCTCTCTCCCGATTAAAGAGCTGCTCCTCAATAAGGTGATTGAGCGCTTCCACACCGTAACGCCCTTTTCGCTGAATCGCTAAGATACGCGCCTTATTGAAGGTGGCAAAGATCTCCTCAACGGTTGCTGAAGGTTCTTGCAAAATAGCTAAGTAATCAGAAAAGGCGCTATTAATCTGCTCCAAGAGCGCAGATTCCTCCATCGGTAATGGGTAGTGAGCCAATTCATCATCATTCTGCTCAAGTAATCGCTTCGCTTTAAAGAGCGTATTCTGTTGCCACGGCTCATTAATTAATTTAGCAAGGGGCTCGATGCGGGGTAAGGCACCAAAGCGGTAGCTCACCTGTAGAAGCGTAAGATAATCTGCATAGAACCCACTCTCTGATGGGGTTGAGAGTGCCTTGGGGAGTCTCTCTTCAAGCAGATACTCCAGCGCTTCAACCCGTTTTGGTGAGTAGCGTAATCCCTCCTCAGTCTGATCGCCAACCCGACAGAGCTCATGCATCACAGAGCCCGCCTCAACAGAGGAGAGTTGATCTTTATCCCCCAAGAGAATAAGACGAGCCTCTTTAGGGAGCGCCTCAATAAGCAGAATAAAGGTATTAATATCGATCATTGAGGCTTCATCCACCACTAAAATATCGAGCGGCAATGGATTGTGTCGATGGTGATTCACACCACCATTGAGCGGGCGAATACCGAGCAGACGATGCAGGGTGTGGCTCTCACTTGGAATCGCTGATAAAACAGAATGATCAACATTAGACATCCTCATTCTCTGCCCCTCAATCGACTCCTTCAAACGCCCTGCTGCCTTCCCTGTTGGTGCAGCTAGTCGGATAATTGGAGCTCTTCCGCTAGAAGTAAAATGAGATTCAGCAAGCATTAAGAGAATATTGAAGACCGTTGTTGTCTTACCCGTTCCAGGCCCCCCTGAAATAATAGAAAGGGGTTGTAGAAGGGTATTGGCAGCTGCTAAACGTTGATAGTTAAACTCCCCCTCCTCTTTAGGTGCATATCGTTCCATAAGTGAGCGGTAGAGTTTGAGCTGATTCTGCTCCACCTCTGGCAGCTCCATCCCTTCAAGTAGATACTCAACAATTTGGGTCTCAAACTCAAAGTTTCGCAGCAGATAGAGCCCCTCCTCCGTCACCTTAATGGCAGGAGGTAATGCTTCAATGGCAGGATTCCAGAAGTGTGGAGTATCAATCGCCTCCTCAAAAAATGCTTCAAGCGCTTGCAGATAGAGGCGTCGCTCCTCCTCCCGCCCCTCTAAAAACCATCGGTGAGGCTCTAAAAGTAACTTGCGTGGAAATGTAACGTGCCCCCGTGTATAAGCGCGGCTAATAAGTGCAATTAAGAGTTTAACCCGCTCCGTTAAGGGTGAGGCTTGAGCCACTTCGCCACTAAAATCGAGCTCATCAACCATAAGTTTGGCAAAGTAGAGATCTAAATGGCTAAAAAAATTGCGCTCAATCCCCTCTTTAATCAATTGATCCATTATGCTTCCCCCTCACTATCAAAGAGCGCCATCACCTCTTGAACGAGGCTCCACTCAGGTCGATTCATATAGACACCCGATTGCGGCGTCCCCTCCATTCCCCGCAAAAAGAGATAATAGACCCCTCCAAAATCCTCTTCGTAATTAAAATCGGGGTTCTGCAACTCTAAAAATTTTACTAAAGCTACAGTATAGATCAGATATTGCCAATCATAATGGGCATGATAGATCGCATCTCTCAAGCATTTAGGCTGATACTGCTCATAACGCTCCCCAAGATAATTACTCTTATAGTCACAAAGATAGAACTTCCCCTCCCACTCAAATGTGAGGTCGATAAATCCTCGCAACATTCCTGTTAAAGGGGCAAAATCGAACTTAATCTCCCCCCCATACTCTTTTCGATGCTTCTTAAGAATCTTCGCCACACTCTCTGCTGTTAAGAGGTTGGAGAGTGGAAAGATAAACTGCAACTCATTAATATGGCGCTCCCCCCCTAGAATCCTCTCCAAGGTTAGCGAAGAGCCCTTCACAAATGGGGTGAGCAGAATCTCACTCAACCATCGGTGCATTATGGAGAGAGAGCTCTCAAAATCTTCAGAAAATTGGTGATAGAAGGGGGAGTGTTCAAGCAACGTTGCCAATCGCTCCCGATCCCTCAACTCATCAGGGTGATAGCGCTCTAAAAGAGTGTGGAGAAATGTTCCAAAATGGGCCCCTCTTGGTAGCGATTCACTAATAATAAGATCATCCACCCGCTCTTCTATATAAAAATCATCAAAAGTGGGGGGCTCAATAATTGGAATCTCATCGATTAGCAGATCATTCTGATAGATCGACTCCGCATTATAAGCAAGATGAGAGAAGCTAGTAAATCGCCAATTGGTCTCAAGTTTCCGTTTAAATTCTGCAGCGGCTAAGAGCGATTCCTCCTCCCCTTCAGGCTGATAATAGGCATCGACAAATTGCAAAAGATCCATCTTTTGAATCGTAACAACCCCCTCTTTGGGGAGGGATGAGTTTGCAATCTCCTCAGAAGAGTTGAATCCAAAAAGGGTGGAAAAAACAGTGCGCTCAGCCTCCCACTCCTTTATTGGAACACCGATACGGCAATGATATTTTGGCCGTGTAATTGCAACATAGAAGAGACGAATTAACTCTGCTAACTCCTCATGCGCTACCCGTTCAAGCGCCTCTTCATCCTTTAAATCGTAAGTGTAGACTTGCTTTTCTTGCTCAATATCGTAATAAGTGAGGATCTGGCTCCTCTTATGTTTCCCCTTCCTCAACTCATTAGGGGGAAAAGGGAGATAGACCACAGGGAATTCCAACCCCTTTGAGCCGAAAATGGTATAGATTTTAACGGTTTCAAAATCACTCTCAAGACGGAGGGTATAGCTCTCATTCTTCTCTTCACTCAATCTGCGCTGCTCTTCAAGCCACTCGTAAGTGAGCTCTTTCGTTGGTAGATCCTCCTGCTGCAGAAGCTCTGCTAAATGGAAGAGGTCAGTAATGAGTCGCTCCCCCTCTCGAAGCGCTAAAATGCGGGCGATTCGATCTTCTCGCATCATAAGACGGCGCACCATTGCAAGAATGCCAAAACGGTTCCACTCATCAAAAAGTGCTAAACGCTCCTCTAAATAACGCTCAAATAATTTAGGGGATTGAAGCCGCTCACGATACTCCTCTTGAGAGTATCCAAAGAGGAGTGAAGCGTGTAACTGCTGCATTAATCGAGCATCTCGCGGGTCGAGAAGAGATGCTAAAAGGAGCGAAAGGTGCTCCGCCATCTCACCTGAGAAGACATTCTTCCGCTCTGAGAGATAGACCGCATTCACCCCCCTCCCTTTTAAAGCGTTCTTAATAAGATCCGCCTCTTGAAAGCGATTCACCAAAATCGCAATATCACGAGGTTCTATCTTCCGCTTCTCCCCCTCCTCGACTAAAACTCCATTCTGTAATAGATCCGCAATTTCACCTGCGAAATATTCTGCAACATCCTCTTTTGTCCCAATTTTTTCATCATCTGAATATAGAAGAGTGATCCCCTCTCGATTACAGAGTTCGCCCCATTCTAAAAAATTCTTCTCTTT